>JBKJYP010000025.1:0-27157 GCA_046715695.1 Actinomycetota bacterium
GCCATACCGGAGGACCTGGCGATCTCGGGGAGCGAGGACTTCAACGAGCTCGGACTGACATCGTTCTGAACCTCGATACCTGGCTCCAACTCACGACAGAGGTCACCGCTCGGGCTCCGCTCCAGGACTCAGACGAACACGGACCGCACCATTGGAGATTGGTGGCGTGGGTCGGAGCAGAGCTCATCGACAAGACCCCCGAGGCGGATCCGTTGGTGGTGCTGCTCTTCGCTCTCTTCCACGACTGCCAAAGAGAGAACGAGCATGGGGACCGGGGCCATGGATCGAGAGGTGGCGCACTCGCACGCGAGTTGCTGGCCGACCGACCGGAGGTCGTCACATCGGAACAGCTTGAGATCATCGTCGACGCTTGCAACCGTCATACGGGAGCGAGGCGTACCTCCGATCCCACGCTCGGCGTGTGCTGGGATTCGGACAGGCTCAACCTCTGGCGGGTCGGGATCAGGCCCCATCCCTTCGGCTTATCGACGGCAGCAGCGAAAGATCCGGAGATGATCGCGTGGGCGGACCCTCTGCAATATAAGGACTTCACCTGGGAGGAGATCGGGAGGCGCTACTCACTAGGACGAGCCTGACGCACTAGTCTCCCTCGGCCGACTCCGTACGGTCGCCGGTCGTCAGGTAGGCATTGATCGCGAACGAATTCGGAACGGGTCCGCCCGAGCCGAGACCCGCTTCCTCGAGGTCCTCGAGCAGCTTGCGATTACGAGCATGCATCTTCTCGAGGGATCTCTTGTCTTCCTCGGGTGTCTTCCCAGTCACGTAGTTCGTCTGGAGGGTGTTGAGATCCTCGACGCTTCCATCCGCATGGATACGAGCGTGATAGTCACCCCAGATCCGATGGAACGAATAGAACTCCAGGTAATGCTGTCCGTCCTTCTGGCTCCACGCGTAGCGAGTGAGTCCCGAGCCGCCCTGCTGGCGAGCCGACCCGGGCAGCTGACCGGCCGCGGCTTCCTCGGGGAGGTCGATCCCCTGTTCGGCGAAAAGGCGATCGAACACCTCCTTGATGCGGAGCAGGCCGGGGGGTTGGCTGAAGGTCTCGGTCATCAGGCAAAGATAGAACCTGTTCGACCGGGTAGGCCCCGCGATGAGTTTCCCTTCCCCGACCGGTCTTAGTAGAAAGACCAGGTCGGGACGATCGAAAGGATGCGAGATGAGAAAGCTCACGGTGAACACCTTCCTCACACTGGACGGCGTCATGCAGGCCCCCGGGGGGCCCGAGGAGGACACCGAGGGTGGCTTCGCACACGGCGGATGGTCGGTGAACTACTTCGACGACAAGGTCGGTGAGGTCATGGACAGTTACATGAACAAGCCCATCGATCTCGTGCTCGGGCGGAAGACCTACGAGATCTTCTCCGCCTTCTGGCCCACCGCACCGGACGAGGCGGGAGGTAAGCCGCTCAACGAAGCGACCAAGTACGTCGCCTCTCGGGGAACGCCGTCATTGAGCTGGGACAAGTCGGTCCTGCTCGAAGGCGATGTGGCGAAGGCGATCGCGGTCCTTAAAGAACAAGACGGACCCGAGCTCCAGGTCCACGGCAGCGGGAACCTGCTCCAGACGCTTCTTCGCGAAGGCCTGATCGACCAGCTGCAACTGATCACCTTCCCGGTGGTCATCGGTAGCGGCAAACGGCTCTTCGCAGACGGAACCGTCCCGACGGGTCTGAAGCTTGCGGACCACGTGGTCTCTTCAACGGGTGTCGTGATCGGTAACTACGTGCTTGTAGGAGAGGTAGTTACCGGCTCGATCTGATCAGGCTTCGTGGAAGACGGGGACTCCGAGGATGGACGCAGGTGATCGATGGGCGCGATTCCGATGCGAGGTCTGCCAGGAGTTGGCCGGCACCGTCTACTTCCCCGGCGCGAACCCGAATGGCGAAGAGCTCCCTGATGACCTGGCGACACTCATGTCGCAGTCCAGTTACGGCCCAGGAGGCATCATCGTCGCCGGCTTCTTCGGTGCTAACTGGCTATCCGTTGATCCGTCCAACAGCAGAACCATTGAGATCGCCATCGAGCAAGCGGATGCGAAAACGCTGAACGCCCTCAACACGGAATGGGCTCCCTTCTATTGCCCTGCATGCGAGGCCGCCTATTGCAAGGACCACTGGATCCTGCAACTCCAGTTCGATGACGACGATCCGGGTTGGTACGACTGCACCTACGGCACGTGCCCGAAAGGGCACCGCTACATGCTCGACGACTAAGACCTATCCATCGCCCTCATCAGATCCGGCGATCCGATCAGCGGGATTGCGGTTATGGGGTCTCGCAGTTGATAGCCCCCGAGTTCGAGTCGGGGTTCGTGCACTGATCGTTGTCGGGGCCTCCATCGCTCTGGGCTCCGCCCGCACCGCCATCGATACGAGTTGCGACATACTCCCGGAGTGGCTTCGGTGGCGGACATCTAGGCCGGTGGATCTTGGGCTGAGGCTGTCGTCAGCAGCTATCGCTTTCATCGGCCTGCTCTGGCTGACCGAGTGGGTAACCCGCAGGTGGTCCCTCCAACCGGAGCGCGGTCGCAAGATCGCTCACATGGTCGGCGGCGTCATGTCTGCCGCGCTTCCCCTCATCCTTCCATTCCCCGCGGCGGCAGCACTGTCTGCCGCATTCGTCCCGTTCATGGTGGTGACGCGCAGAGTGGGGATCTTCCCTCTCATCCACGCCGGAGAACGGTCCACTTACGGCGAGGTCTTCTTCCCGCTAGGGATACTTGGGGCAGCCGTCCTGGTCCCTCACACCGCGCCCTATGCATTCGGAGTACTCACCATGGCTCTTGCCGACCCGGCTGCAGGAATAGTGGGTGTTCGGCTGGGGAAGAGGTCTTACAGATCCCTGTGGGGAGAGAAGACCTACGCCGGCAGTGTTGCCTTCCTCTGCGTCACCATGGCGATCGGGACCGGGGTGCACACCTTTTGTGGGGGGTTGCATGCGGCTCAAGTGCTTCCCCTATTGGTAATCGCCGGAGTTCTCACGGTCGAAGAAGCACTGGTAGGTGGAGGAGCTGACAACATGCTGTTGCCGGTGACCGGGGCCGCGTTATGGCACTGGATGTTCTGAAGGTTGCCTCATCGGAGCACGCATTCGATCGCGTCAGGGAACCGTCGGGAAGCCCTCTCCTCTGAAATGCTTGTCGAAGGCGAAGGCCCTGTCGAGTGCCTGATCTCTAATGACTTCGAAACTGACTCGGTCCACCAACGAGACGGCCGACTTCAGGCCTGCGCGATATGCCGAAGAGCTCCTGTCATGAAGATGTTCATCGACGTAGAACACCGACAGGGCCGGCAGAAAGGAATCGAGCAGCACCTTTGAAGCCGCTGGTCCGAGACGCCTAAGTACCAGGGCTGCAGCCTCTACCACGACATAGTTGTGGCTTACGAGAATCTCGTTCGGATCCCTTCCCTCTGTCGCTAGCCACTCAACGGCGTCGCGATGCCTCGCGTCGGTCTCATCGAGCAGGGCGTATAAGGCTGATGTGTCGACGAACGTTCTCATCGCTCGAAAGCGTCGGCTAAGTACTCGTCATGGTTGACGCTGATGTCGGAGCGGCCGGATCGGAACCCACCGACCGCAGCGATCATCCGTTCACGTGAAGCCGTCCGCGTCGCCAGTTCCTTATCCAGCAACTCCCTGATCACGGCGGATAGCGAGATGCCCTTGTCTCGAGCAACCGAACGAAGGCTCTCCAGCTGTTCGAAGGTCAGCTGGATCTGTGTTCTATGCATGATGGCATGTTATCATAATCTTACATCATGCCATCACTCCTTCTGACGGTATCCGGGGTGTCGAAGTGGTCAGATTCCGAAGACCCCGAACCCCATCGCTTCGGCGCCCAGACCAAGCTCGTCGTCATGTGTTGCCAGAACTAGGTCGCCAAACTCCTCTCGCGCAAGAAGAGCACTTGCCAGATGCAACGCATCCACTGAACCAAGAAGTGTCGGGAAAGGTTCGGCAGCTCTCTCAACGACCGTCGAGTCCAGGGCAACCATGTCGATCGAGTTGAGGATGTCCAGTACGTCTGCGCGATGACGAGCAACTTGCAGATCATCGAGTCCGAGACGGATCCGATTCCGGTCAATCGTTCTTAGGCACTCCAACCGGATCAGTTCGCTAGAGACAGGGTTGTGTATCTTCGGCCAGATGGCTAGACGGCCTGGCTCCTTCAGTACAACTCGCAGTAAGACTGAGGAGTCAACGTATACGTTCACCGTTTCCTGCGGTCCTCCATCAGCAGCTGCGTCGAATCGATCGCCCAGTTCGCCGCCGGATAGCGGCGCGATCGGAAGTCGGAAAATGGTCGACTCCGTCGGATCCAGTGGACACGCCGGATGCCCTCGCTGTAAGGAACGATCATGGCGATCGGACGATCGCGATCGGTCACCAGGACTTCGTCACCACCCTGCACGGCACGGAGATGCTCGGACAATCGGTCCTTCAGCTCCGCGATCTTTACGCGCTTCATGGCTATATCTAGCCATATCTAGCCGTATTCGTCAATAGCCGAGCCGGACGTCGAGACCCAAGACTCTCTCTCATATCCCTCTCATCTTTCTGGAATAGCGTCATGGCATGAGGGTTCTGGTGGTGGAAGACGGGGTCAAGATGGCATCCCTCCTGAAGCGCGGCCTCGAAGAAGAGGGGTACGCCGTCGACGTCGCCGGGGATGGAACCGAAGCTATCTGGCTCGGAACGGAGAATCCCTACGACGCGATCGTGCTCGATGTGATGCTCCCCGATCTCGACGGCTTCGAAGTCTGCCGGAGCCTGAGGGAGAAGGGCCGTTGGGCCCCCGTCATCATGCTCACGGCGCGCGACGGCGTGGCCGATCGCGTAACCGGCCTGGATTCGGGCGCCGATGACTACCTGGCCAAGCCATTCTCATTCGCCGAGCTACTAGCGCGGCTGCGAGCCCTGATCCGGCGGGGGCCGGCGCAACGGCCGGTTGCCCTCGAGGTCGGAGACCTCGTCTTAGATCCTGCTGCCCGGCAACTCGAAAGGGGAGGCCGGCCGATCGACCTCACCGCTAAGGAGTTCTCCCTGATGGAACTGTTCATGCGTCACCCCGGAGAGGTCCTGAGCCGGACCAGGATCATCGAACACGTGTGGGACTTCGCGTATGAAGGTGAGTCCAATGTCGTGGACGTCTATGTCAGGTACCTGCGAGAGAAGATCGATCGGCCGTTCGGTAAGGACTCGATCCAAACCGTGCGCGGCTCCGGCTACCGCCTAAGAGAGCACGCCGATGCGGCTGCCGATCAGAACTAGGCTCACCTTAGTTTCGGCCTTGTCGATGGCGATGGTCCTCCTCTCGTTGGGGATCTTCGTCTACTCGCGCTTCGGGCGAGACCTTCGAGGGACGGTCGATGTCGGCCTCACGTCTCGAGCTCAGACGGTGATCGCAAGCCTCGATCCGGTAACCGGGGAATTGACCGACGAATCGAACCTGATCGAGCCCGACGAGGCATTCGCTCAGGTTCTCTCCTCCGATGGGAAGGTCATCGATTCGACCGCCAACTTCGCGGTTGAACCGTTCATCGCTAAGTCCCAGCTGGACCAGTTGGACAAACGGCTCTACTTGACCATCCCCTTGATCATCGATGAGGAACTGATCGATGCTCGTCTATTGGTCGTGAGAGCGCCGCGGGGCCCGATCGTCGTTGTCGGCACATCGCTCGAAGAGCAGTACGAAGCCCTTCGGGACCTCACCAACCTCCTGACCACCGGTGGAGCCGGTGCGCTCGTGATAGCCGCCTTCATCTCGTGGTTGGTGGCCGGCGCTGCGCTCAAGCCCGTCGAGCAGATGCGGCAAGAAGCCGCCGCCATCTCCGCCGACGAGCCCGGACGCCGTCTCCCCGTTCCCTCCACCCGCGATGAGATCGCTCGCCTCGGCGAAACCCTCAACGACATGCTCGCGCGTCTCGAGGACGCGCTCGAGCGGGAGAGGCGATTCGTGGACGATGCGGCCCACGAGCTGAGGACGCCATTGGGCAATCTGCGCACGGAGTTGGAGCTCGCACTATCGAGAGCCCGCACACCCGACGAGCTGGAATCCGCCGTTCGGAGCGCGTTCGAGGAAACAGAGCGACTGACCACGCTGGCGAACGACCTACTAGTCCTCGCCCGATCGGAACGGGGGCGGGTGCCGGTTCGTAAGGAGAGCGTGAATCTCGCAACCCTTGCAGACGAGATAGTGGGCAGCTTCGCTGCCGGCAACCACAACGGTGTACGGATCGTTCGATCGGGTCCCGATCTCGTCGATGCCGAAGTCGACCCGCTGAGGCTCCGCCAAGCCATCGGGAATCTGGTTCAGAACGCCCTGCGACACTCTCCTGCCGACGGGATCGTGACCCTAGAGATCGCGGCCTCCGGTAAAGACATCATGGTGAGCGTGTCGGATCAGGGAGCCGGCTTCCCTGAGGACTTCCTCCCCCGGGCCTTCGACGCCTTCGCCCGGGCGGACGCCGCTCGCAGCGACGGTGATGGTGGGGCCGGGCTCGGAATGACTATCGCTCGAGCCGTGGCCGAGGCGCACGGAGGGACGGCCGAGGTGTCCAATAACTCAGGCGGAGGGGCCGTTGTGACCCTCACGCTCCCCCGGAAAAGTTGATCCCCGGCTCATCGTCCTCTCATGGCCCAAAGCCCACTATGGGTGAGTTAGGTCAGCCAACCGGAAAGGGGTTCGACATGAAGCTAAGGAAGCAGATCGGCCTGGGTATCGCAGGCCTCGTGTTCGCAGGCAGCGCGGTCGGTGCCGTCGCGATGGCCGGCGGCACGTTCAAGAGCGATGATCCCAAGGAAACGAAAGAAGAGGCCGTCTACACCAGAGCGCACAGGGACGAAGTGAGCGTCAGCAAGAAACAAGCTGAAGCCGCCGCCCTCAAGGCACACCCGGGCAAGGCGTTCGACACGCATCTCCAGGATGAAGGCCAGGGCCTCGTCTGGGAGGTCAAGGTCGACGACGGGAGCAACGTCTGGGAAGTCCAGATCGACGGCAACACCGGCGCCATCGTCAGCGATCAGAACGAAGCCTCCGACAACGATACCGGCGAGAACGAGGCTGCCGAGACCGAGGACGAAACCAAGGGCAAGAACGAGAGTAATGAAACCGGCGAAGAAGCGGCCTTCACCCAAGCACACAAGGACGAAGTGAGCGTCAGCAAGAAACAAGCTGAGGCCGCCGCCCTCAAGGCGCACCCGGGCAGGGCGTTCGACACGCACCTCCAGGATGAAGGCCAAGGCCTCGTCTGGGAGGTCAAGGTCGACGACGGGACCAACGTCTGGGAAGTCCAGATCGACGGCAACACCGGCGCCATCGTGAGCGATCAGAACGAAGCCTCCGACAACGATGCCGGTGAGAGCGACGATGGGTGAACGCGGCTAGTTGTTAGGACTCTCTAGCTCGGACAAGAGAGGGTGGTGATCCTGCCACCCTCTCTTGTCTTTTGAACAGATCGTCTTTCTCACACTCCCCTCATCAACAAGAAGCGATGCTGATCGCACACCACCTACGAAGGGAGAAGCACATGAAGCGCACCATTGCGGTTCTAGCGGCATCGGCCAGCTTGTTCGCATCGACGTTCAGCGGCAACACACCGACGGTGTTCGCGCAGCCGAGTCCAGATGGACCCGTGTTCGACCCGAACAACTTCGTCGACAAGATCGACAACCCGTACTTCCCCTTGGAGCCGGGCACGATCTTCCGTCTCCGCGGCACGACCGACGAGGGCATCGAGAAAGAGAAGATCGAAGTCACCAACCGCACCAAGGAGATCCTCGGCGTCACGACGACTATCGTGGAAGACACGGTTCGGGTCGACGGCAAGCTCCACGAGTTCACCTACGACTGGTACGCGCAGGACGGAGACGGCAACGTCTGGTACTTCGGCGAAGACACCGAGACCTACAAAGCCAACGGCAACGTGGAGAGCAAGCACGGCTCCTGGGAGGCCGGCGTCGATGGTGCCGAGGCCGGGATCATCATGAGTGCCGACCCACAGGTCACCGACTCCTACCGCCAGGAGCTCTACAAAGGCGAGGCAGAGGACATGTTCTGGGTCGTCCAGACCGGACTTACGAAGCGTGTCCCCTCAGGCCGCTACACCGACGTGATCCAGATCCTCGAGTGGACCCGTCTAGAGCCCAAGGTCGTCGTGGAGAAGTTCCTAGCCCCCGGTATCGGACTCATCGCCGAACACACCCTCTCCGGTGGCAAGGAGAACGTGGACCTGATCTCGATCCAACGTCCGTAGCAGAAAGACTGCAGAAAGACTAAAGACTAAGGAGCGCCACCTCTCAATGGAGGTGGCGCTCCTTTTCTTGGTTCCCTTACCCGATCAGTTCCGGTGCGGACAACTGCGGAAGGTGTTCTTACCTGCGCCTCCATCGCACTTGTCGAGTCCCGGCCCCCCATGCAAGAAGTCGTTGCCGTTTCCACCGCTGATCCGATCGCCCCCATCACCTCCGAGGATCCGATCGGCCCCACCTTCACCCGCTATGACGTCGGTCCCCTTACCTCCCAGGATGATGTCACCGCCGCCGCGCCCTTCAAGTCGGTCGTTCCCACCGAAACCGCAGATGATGTCGCGGCCGGGCGTGCCGGTGATGCGGTCTGAGCCCTCAGTGCCCACCAGCACATTCGAAGTACCCGTGACACGGGCGGCATCCGCGCACCGCTCGGTCGGAGACAGAGGACCGGGGCTTGCCGTGGCGCTTGGCGAAGGGCTCGGTGAAGGTTGTGGCGAAGGCTCCGAAGTCACAGTCACCACTGGGCTCGGCGAAACCGTTGCTGAGGGCGAAGGTGACCCTGAAGGAGTTGGACTGGGTGATGGCGCGATAAGAACCTCGAACGAGCCGATGTCGCACCCAGGTCCGCTCGGACGGATCACGCCCCGTTGGTCGACGCCACCCCCGCCGAATGTGGATCGTCCCACTGCAGCCGTACAGATCGCGAGATCCGCAGCATCGATCGCGGGGCTGGATTTCGGATCTAGCGCGTGGCTCAGGGTGGGACCCCCGTTATCGGCCAGAGGGGCGATATCGGGATCGACGTTCAGTCCCGGACAGCTCACATCTGGGAACGAGATGTTGACGCCCTCACCCACGAGGGGGCCCGCACAACTCGGCAACTCGTTGCCGGAGACGATCGTGTTCCGGACACGCGTGTTAGAGGTGCCCGCGATCGCTCCGCCGTCAGGAGGAAGCGCGCGGGATATCTCGCCGGGTGGAGCCGGCGCGCCGGTGGCACCCGCGCCGGCTCCACCGGCACCGGCGTACGTATCGCGGTCTGCTCCCATCGAATTGTTCGCGACGGTCAGATGAACGAGACGGGTCACACTGGCCGCTACCCCTCCACCGTTGCCGGCCGCACCTGCAGAGGCGTTGCCGCCGGGGGCGCCGGACCCGCCGGCGCCGCTGTTACCGGCGGTGCCTCTAAGCCCCGGAGCGCCCCCCGTGCCGCCGGACCCGCCGGACCCGCCGGGGCTGCCGTAGCCGTCGCCACCGGAGCCGGTCGAGTTCCCGCTGACGGTTGTGTTCGTTGCCGATCCCTGATGATCGCGGATCCCGCCGCCATCTCCGGCCGAACCTCCGGATCCAGCCCCTGCGGCTCCGCCGTTGCCGCCCGTTCCCCCGTTTCCTCCATTGAAGCCCACATCCCCGGCTCCACCGGTTCCGCCCTGGCCGCCCTGCCCACCGCCGTAACCACCCCAGCCGTACTGTCCTGAGCCAGACTCGTTACCCGTTACCGCCGACGACGAAAGCGTCACGCCGTCCGTCGTCACGCCGGCAAAGCCGGGGCTGAGGATTCCTCCTCCCGAACCTCCGAGACCTCCCGAACCGAGCCCTGCCGCCCCGCCAACGCCCCCGTTGCCTCCCGCAGAGCCGGGCCCAGACACGCCCACCGCTCCCGGACCCCCGGTACCCCCCTTTCCCCCTAAACCGCCGGCCCCCAAGCCGGCGTCACCGGCGTAGTTGTTGCTCACGGTCGTCTGGGTGATCACCCCGTGGCCCGTCAACGAGATCCCGCCACCGCCACCGCCGGCACCGGCGAGGCCATCGCCTCCCTTACCTCCTGCGCCGCCGGCCGTCGTCCCCGGGCCACCCGTGCCGCCCTGGCCACCGGGGCCGCCGCGACCTTCACCTCCGTACGAGATCTGGTTCCCACTGATGGTGGACTGAGTTATCGAGATCGCAACGTATCCGGTCTGCAGACCTCCGCCGGTACCCGATGATCCACCGGCTCCCGTACCGCCGGTTCCCCCGTTACCCCCGACCGCGCCCGCTCCTCCCTGTCCGCCCGCTCCTCCGAAACCTCCCCAACCTTTGCCCCCCACCCTCACTATGTTGTTGGTGATGGTCGACCCACTGATCGTGATGGTGTTCGCCGCCCAGATCCCGCCACCACCGCCGGCGTCGCCACCGAGGCCTAGGCCCCCTTTACCTCCTGCGCCTCCTGCCTGCCCGCCTCCACCCGCGCCACCGCTTCCGCCAGAGCCTCCGATGCCATCGCCGCCCCGTCCCGAGTAGTTCCCCGAGACGATCGAGTCGATCAGCGTCAACGGATCCGGGCTGAAGATCCCGCCCCCGTCACCCCCGTCACCGCCGTCCCCTCTCCCCCCGGCACCTCCGATACCTCCGGTGCCTCCGACAGCGCCGGCTCCGCCGGTCACGGTGCCACCGATGCCCGCCGCGTTGTTCGTGACGGCGACATCGTTCAGGGTCAAAGAGGTTCCATCCGCAAGGATCCCTCCACCCGATTGACCGAACGAACCGTCCACCACCGAAGCCCCGGCCCCCCCGCCGGGTGCACCGGCAGCCCCGGTCACGGTTGCACCCGACGGAGCGGTGCCGTTGGTCACCGTGAGCTTGGTTAGGGAAACGGTCCCGCCGATGATGTGCAGCACGCGGTCTAGATCGGCTCCGTTGATGATCGTCGCGTCCCGGCCCGTTCCGGTGATCGAAAGCGAGTTGAGGATGTCGAGGTCCCCGGTCAAGTCGGCGTCTTCGCTCGCCCCTGCGATCGCAAGGGTGTAAGTGCCGGTGGCAAGCTGGATCTCGTCGGGGCCGCTTCCTGCAGGGCAGTTGTCGACCGCAGTGTCGGTGTTCGCAGCGAGTATCGCCTCCCGCAATGAACATGATCCGTCGACGGTCAGCGAATCGGAGAAGGTCCCAACGGTGATGACGGCTGCTCTAGCCGGGCCGGCGAACACGATGGAGAGGCTTAGGAGCAGAACGGCCATGACCAGGGAAGTGCCCCTCCTCCCGCTCGGCCGTCCCAGGATCTCTGCCGGTGAAGTCACTGAACGTGTCATCGGACCGCCTTTTCATCCAGGGGCCAAAGGATGAGTGTAGGCGCACGGTCCTGCTGGAGCCCCACTGATGTTGACTTTTGGCTTTTTGCTATTTAGACCTCTAAATGCCAAAAACGCGCCACACAGGCCAAGGCATCTTCTTCACGTCGCAGGCTGTTCGGCAGTTCTCGCTAGCGGCGAACGGTTGGCGCTGGCTCGTCGACAACGACAGGATCAAGGGCCCATCGGATAGGTCAGATAGGACTAGAGGCTAGATCGCTGCATCGAATGTGTCGCAGCGGCTGGGGTCCCCGGTCTCGAAGCCTCGGTTGAACCATTCCATGCGTTGCTCCGACGAGCCATGGGTCCAGTTCTCCGGGTCGATGCGTTGACCAGCCTGCTCCTGGATCCGGTCGTCTCCGATCGCTTCGGCCGCCCTCATCCCTTCGGCCAGATCCCCGGGAGATAGGAGACCTCGGTCCCCGGCGGTGAACCCCCACACGCCGGCGAAGCAATCGGCCTGCAGTTCGAGGCGTATCGAGAGGTCGTTGGCTCGATCGGGATCCCGCTGCGAGTCCCGATAAACCCGCTCGTTGATGCCCAAGAGGTTCTGTACGTGATGACCGATCTCGTGAGCGACCACGTACGCCTGTGCGAAGTCGCCCGGCGCGCCGAACTGTCGTCTTAGCTCTGCGAAGAAATCGAGGTCGAGGTAGACGCGCGAATCGGCCGGACAGTAATGGGGCCCGATCCCTGAGCGGGCGCCGCCGCAGCCGGACTGCGTCGAGCCGGTGAAGAGAACGAGCTCCGCCTTCTTGTAGGTGGTACTCGAGTCGCGGAAGATCTGGACCCACGTCTGCTGGATGTCGTCCAGCAGGAACTCCATGAAGTCGACCAACTTGGCATCGGGGTCCGGCGCGTTGGCGTCGGGAGGAGCTTCGGCAGTGCCGAGGTCACCGAAGATGTCGTCGAGAGGGCTTCCCGAACCTCCACCCTGGTCCCCTCCGCCAAGGAGCGTGATCACCACAGCGATGATCACACCGGGGATACCGAGGCCGGCACCGATGGCGAGGCCCTTGCCGCCTCTTCTGTCGATCACGTCGCCGCTGCGCTGGCCCCGCTTCCATCTCATGCCGGGGCTTTACCCCGTCTCCATGATCGCTACGCCAAGCGGCTCGATCGGACTATGGATCAGATCTAGTGCTCTGATCGAAGTGGCTTACTCGTTCTAGGAGCGTCGGCTCCGGACGGCCCCCAGCGGCCACCTGCCATCCGGTTAGCTGTGGTCTTGCGCCGAAGAGAACCGTCACGCGCCCGTCTCTATCAGCCCCGGGGACCTGTCCCCCGTGGACCCTCCAGCCCCTGGCTCCACCTCGCACGAGTGCAGCCGACGGAGCGGCTAACCGAGTCGCTCCCCCATCACGCAGCCGGCGAGCCTCGGCTTGGCATCGAGGGTATGAGTCCAGACCTCCGAGAAGGATCGCTGCCGGCAAGGAAGGCTCGTCGCCGGCCTCCCGATCAGAGATCTCAACGGCCCAGATCGCCCGTCGAACCGTCGGTAGGTCGGCCGGATCGCGGATCTCCTCGTGACGCACGAATTCTGCCCACGCCCCATCAGGCGTGTCCGTCAGATATTGAACCGGGCCCTCACCCGCGCCGTGCCATCGGGCAGCCGGTTGGTCCGCGTGCTCCCACAGGAATGGGAAGCGCGCGTCGGCGTGCCGGAAAACGATCACGTGACCGCGCCATACGTCAGAGACCGCGCCAGCGCAGCAACAGCGAGAGGTCCGGGCTCAGAAGGTGACCAGCTCGCCTTCAATAGCTCTTTGGGAGGACGGCCATCGAGAGGGACCCGGGGGCGATGGAACCATCGACGCACGCCCACGTCGTTGTAGGAGCCTCGAAGGTCTCCCACGATCAGGGCCAGGAAATGCAGTCGCTCTGCAACCTCATCAGGCGTGGGTCTCTCCTCCCTCGCATAGCGAGCGATGCTCGAGGCGGATACCCCAACCAAGGCGGCGAGTTCGTCAGAGCCCAGGGTCTCGATGAGCGCGGGCCATTCATAACGAGGCAATGGCGACTCCTCGAGTGCCGCCTTGACTGCTTCGAGATATGTCCGGATCGCCTTCGGATCTAGGCTGTCGAGGACTTTCATCTGATAGATGACGTGTCGACCGACACCTGCCTCAGCCAAGCGATCGAGCACTTGGCGAAGGAGCGACAGGTCCAGAGGCACGGAGGGTGAGAGACGGATAAGGCCCGCCCCTTCCGCGCGGATAAGCAGTTCCGCAAATACATGAGCGATCTCGCCATCGAGACGTTTGGACGTATCATGGACTATTGCCATGGTCCGAATCGTATCCGGATAACCTCCGAAGTCAATCCGTCGGCACGAGGCTGACGTCCTAAGGCAAGGGCTGCCAATCGGGTGAGCTGCCATCCTCCGTCCCCGGAAGAGGTTGCTCGGTTCCCCCTTCGGGAGGGATCGTCGCAAGCGTCTCAGCGGCCACGTAGACGATGAGCGTCCCATCTGGGGACCATGCCGGATAACCGGCCTCGAAATCGATCCCTTCAACCTCGTGCAGGTTGCTCCCGTCCGCGTTCATCACATAGAGCAAAGACAGCCCCTCGCCCTTGTTGACGGCCAGAGCGATCTGCTCACCCGATGGAGACCAGGCGAAGCCGTTGATACCGCCGAATGACACCGAGGAGGAACTCCCCTCCCCCTCGGTGATGTTGTGAGTTAGCTGTACGGGGTTGTTGCCCTTGGGGCTGATGGTCCAGAGGTCTTGGGACGAGGCGCCCTCAGAGCGAACGAAGGCGATCCTTCTGGCAACCGGCGACCAGGCAGGAGACCAGTCTCTTGCGCCGCCTGTGGTGAGCTGCTTGAGGCCGGTGCCGTCGGCACGGATCACGTATAGGTCCCCAGAGTTGCGTTTCGTGGACTGGGTGAACACGACCTGCTGGCCGCTCGGCGACCAGCCTCCTGTGGATTCCCCACCCGTCATCTCGGTCAGCTGCCGTCGTCCACGGCCGTCGCTGCGCGCGATCCACAGATCCGACGAGAAGCTCCCACCACCCCGGGAGAAAACGAGGCGCTTGCCCTGCGGTGACCACACCGGGCCCAGGACACAATCCGTGAGGTCGAGCAGCATCTGAGGGGTACCACCATCGGGGTTGACCGTGATCAAGTTGCAATCGTTGGTGTAGACGATGACTCCGTTCTCACCCGGGTAGGCCGCGCCGGTCGGAACCGGTGTAGCAACCACGAGTGCCGATGCAGTCAAGAAAGCCGCCGATGCTGCTCGGATGTGACCCTTCCCCAGTCGCTTCACGTCAACCCTCCGTCGTTCGCCGCTTCATCCGAGGCGGGAGACTACGTCACCCGCTTCGAAGAACGGTGCAGTACCTCACTCTGCCACGGTGTTTCGGGCCACCCCGGACGACCCCGCTTCTTGTGCAGGCGATCAAAGAATCCCTCCACCTCGGCAGCATCCAGGCCGAGCTTCACGAGCGCAACGCCCATCACCGTTCCTGTGCGTCCCCGGCCCCCGATGCAATGGACGGCGACACCGATGCCGGATCGCAACGACTCGATGACCACGTCCGCCGCCTCGTGCACCAACCGCTCCTCTGCTGCCGGATGGATGGGGTGTCCACCACCGAACCCATCGAAGTGCCCGCGGGAGTAGACGAGCTCGAACGGTTCCGGGATCTTCCGAGGCTCGTTCGTCAAACAGACGACATGGCGGATATCGGAATCCTCGAGCTCGTGCCAGGGGAAGAAGTCCGATGGGTCTCGCATCCCCACCAGTGGCGGCGAACCTTCCAGGACCCAGTAGAGGTCTTCAGGGACGATGATCGACCCGATCTCCGAGCCTTGATCGACCGGTGCCAGCCGCGGAACCACCTGGCGACTACTCGCCGCCCAGGAGACGGTAGAGCTGCTCGAACTCACCCTTCTTGTCCTTCGCATATTCGATCTCGACCGGGTCCTTGGCGCCGTCGACGTGGATCGAAAGCACGCCCTTCCTCCATCCGATCTCGTTCTCGACCGCGGCAACATCGTTCACGAACACATGGATGTCACCCTCTAGCAGGATCCCGATCAACTCCCTGTGGTCCTTGAGCCAAGACTTCAACAGTGTGTCGTTCTGACGGAAGGCCTCGAGGGCCGCGCTCTTGTTCTCCGACAGAGCCCTCTTCACGACTACCATCAAGTCCTTGCTCCCGGAGAGCGCCGACAAGAGGAAATTGCGGTTGGGGCCGGTGAATATCTCGAACAGGGCCGAGGGTCCCCCTCGGAGTTTCGCCGCCTGACGGACGACCCTCAGCTTGCCCTGCCGCTCGATCAATAGCTTGTCGCCCTCGACGGTCGCGGTCCAATCCTTACCCTCGAACTTCATGGCGGCTAGAGATACCACCTCGACGGCCAATGATGAGAAGGCAGAAGGATTCCATCCGCCCTGCGAGAAACATCTGGCAGGACTACATCGGAGGTTCGGGCATGAAACGTCTCATCGTGGTTGTTGTGATGGCGGCTCTCGTGATGCCTTTCGCTCCGGCGAAGGCCGATCGTGGGATCGGGCCACAGAAGGAAGAAGGAACGGTGCCTCTGGCGGGACCTGGTCCTAATGGCGAAACCACCGGAGGTTGTTGGACCGGTCACGCCCGTCGGGCCTGGATCATCTCCGGGGGAGCCACGGCCGGGCCGTTCGGTGCGATGTTCGCCATCGATGAGGCGACCTGGGATGGCAAGTTCAAGCTCGAGGTGACGGGCGGTTCCGCAGGGACCGAGGACCTCGACGTCACCTTCTACAAGGACCCAGGCCATGTCGATCCCACGGATCCGGCGATGCAGGCTGGGATCGCCCAGACCGGTGCCTACCTCTCGCGTGAGGCCGGTGGGGAAGCGGGAACGATCCCTCAGACGACCACCGTTGCCCTCGTTTGCCTCGCGATCGGGAGCGGGGCGAACGCATCGTTCACCTACGAGGGCGTGCCCCCGAAGAAGAAAAAGAAGAGGTAGTGCGCGCCGCGTAAGCTTCCCCCATGGCCGAGGGCGACCCAGGCAGATCCACTCTTGCGGCTTTCGCGGGAGCCGTCTTGATCGGGGGCGGAAACTTCGTGGCCGTCAGTTTCAGCAACGAGGATCTCGAGCCCAATCTCGGCGCGGCACTCCGATTCGCGGCCGCGACCCTCATCTTCTTCCTGATCGCTGCGATCGCCAAGATCCCGATGCCGAAGGGTCGAGCGCTTCTAGGAGCGGTCCTCTACGGGGTCCTCGGATTCGGCGCCGCCTACGCCTTCCTCTATTACGCCCTGACAGGGCTCGACGCCGGTACGGCCTCGATAATCATGGCGTCGGTACCGCTGGTCACCTTGTTCCTCGCCGTGTTGCATAAGCAAGAGCGCTGGACGCTACGCGGTGTTCTCGGTGGTCTGCTCGCCATCGCCGGGATCGGTCTGCTCTCGACGGGAGAGCTTGGCGGGAGCGCTCGGCCGATCCACCTCGTTGCGGCATTCCTGGGGGTGGTTGCCGTAGCCGAGTCCACCGTCATCATCAAAGGGTTCCCGCGAGCCCATCCTGTGGCGACGAACGCTGCCGGGATGGCCGCAGGAACCTTGCTGCTTGTGATCCTGTCGATCGCCTTCGGCGAGGAGTGGGCTCTTCCGGCGACCGGGCGGACCTGGCTTGTACTTACGTGGCTCATCGTGGTCGGGTCTGTCGGCTTGTTCGTGCTGTTCCTCTATGTGGTCGAGCGATGGACGGCCTCGGCCAGCGTCTACGCGATCACTCTGATGCCCGTGGTCGCTGTGACACTCGGTGCGCTACTCAAGGATGAAGACGTCGGTTTCAATGTGGTGGGTGGAGGCATCCTGGTGCTGGCCGCCGTCTATGTCGGCGCGATCAGGCCCCCCAAGGACACTTACGAAAACCTTATCGTCGGGACCACGGACGAGACGGTTCCTCGCCCGACGATCTAGGGAGCGACGACCTTCTTGACCAGCTCTCGCAATTGGTCGCTCGGGTCGGCGTCATCGCGTTGGGTCTTCTCACCCTCGTCGAAGAAGGCGAGGTAAGGACAGTCCTTGCTCTTGGTCTCGATCTTGCCCGACACGACGACCTCACCGGTCTTAGCCGCGTAAACGGTCGTGTCGTAGGTCGCTTCGTAGAGCTCGACCGAGAACTCCTCGTCCGAGTCCTCTGAGGTGTACCCCTCACAATTCTTGACGAACTTCTCGTCGACCCGGTCGAGGCAAGCCACGAGCTCGGCCTGCTCATACGCGAGGAAGTCGATCTGCCAGCCCTCTGGGAACTCCAGGGTCTTCTCCTCGAGATCGGGCGCCTCGCCAACGAAAGCGATCAGTGGGTGGGGGCCCTTGGCCTTCTTGTCGTACTCCGGAGCAGCCGCGATCGTCCCGCCCCCACACACCTGCTCGAGATCGGAGGAGCCGAGGATCGTCGGGATCGAGACGCTCGTGCTGGGGATATCGCCCGGCTCGGCCCCCGTGTCGGTCGAACCCGAATCGTCACCACCACCGCCACAGCCGGCCAGTACAACTACTGCAACAAAGAGCAAAATGGCCCATCTGGCTTTCATCCCGACCTCCCTCGAGTCATATCTGGCGCGAAACCTAAAGGAAAGGTCACCGGGTTGTCTCGCTTGCAACCAGCGAGTCATGGAGATGCTCTAGAGCCAACCCCGCAGCTGCCCAATAGAAGATGTAGTCGAGACGGATGTGGCCATCGACGTTCCACCGGGCTTCCGAGTGGTCCCACGCCCGCTCACCCGTCCCTTTCGCGATCGAAGCAGCCGTCAGGTACTCCACCGCCAGGAACCCCAGGCCGTAGGCGAGGCCGCGTACGAGCGAGTTGCGTCCTCGGAGCTTGTCGTGCATCGGCTCATAGAGAGGCTGGATCAGCGCGTAGGTCGGAACCATCCATGCGCTCGTCCGGATCCTGACGGGTCGGCCCCTCATCCGATCGTGGAGCCCGCTGAATCCGATCTCGGTTACGGATCCGAGGGTCGAGTAAAAGACGGCTCGGGCGGCCTTACCGGGGGCCGCAGGCATCAGATCTCAGCGAGCGTCTGGCGCATCCCCGTCTTGAGATCGCGCGGCTGGAAACCAAGCTCCTTCACGGCCTTGTCGGCCTTCGCCCAGTAGGTCACGCCGTCCGCCGACTTGATCATCTCTTTCAGGTTGGGAGGGATACCCATCACCTTGCCCACGACAGGGCCGGCGGGGCTTATCGCCTTGAGGACCCACGTTGGCATAGACCCAGGTGACTTGCGGCCCTCGAGGTCGCATATGACATCGACCAGACCGCGCATCGTCGTGATCTCGGCCCCCAGCACGTAGCTCTGCCCGACCTTGCCCTTCTCGAAAGCGAGCAGGATCCCATCGACGACATCATCCACGTGCACGAAGTTGAAGCCGACGGCGCCCATCGGAAGGAACGGCAACTTGCCCGTCCGGATCTTGTTGATCAGCGTCCTAAGGTCCGAGTTGTCGCCGGGACCGTAGATGCCACCGGGTTGGACGATCACTATCGGCGCTCCGTCCTCGATGCGTTCCTTTGCGAGTTGGTGCGCTAGGTACTTGGTCTCGTCGTACGCCGATAGCCAGTCGAAGTCGGTGCGGGTGAAGGTCTCATCGACCACCTCACCCCGCGTGTTGCCGAAATAGCCGACCGTCGAGACGTAGAGGATCTTGGCGACACCGGCCTCTATCGCTGCATCTAGGACGACCTCCGTCCCCCGCACGTTCGCCTCGTGCATGCTGCCTTGGTCTCGCTTCGGGATACCCGACCGGTAGTCGGCCGCCACATGGAAAACTGCATCGCATCCGGCGACCCCGTCCTTGATCGCCTGCTCTGCCAGCAGATCGCCTTCCACCAACTCGCAACCGAGCTCGACGAGTGGCTTCGCCTTGGAAGGTGACCGGACGAGAGCAACTACCTCGTCACCGCGGTCTCTGAGCCTGCCGACGAGTCTTCCGCCGACGAAGCCGGTAGCCCCCGTGACGAATGCTTTCATGGCCGGACCCTAACCGGGGGGGTTCCCAGCGCCCTGGTCACCATCGCCGTCGTTCCCGCCGCCCTTCGGTCCATCCTCCTGGGGCTCTTCCTTGCAGCTCCGGCGCTGAACGGTCTTCGGCATCGCTTGGTAGTGGGTGGAGAACTGCTCGGTGACCTCCTCTCCCCCGGGGCCGGTGAGTATCCGCTCTACGACGATGTCGAAGCCCTCGAGACCTTCGTGCACGACTACCTCTTCGTCTTCACCCAGCTCCTTGTTCACCTCACATTCGGTCTCGGGCTTGATGATGTTCGCCCGCTCTCCCGTCGTGGTCTCGACATCGACGTCCTGGGTCCCATAGAAGGAGACGGTTATCGAGGTGTCGCTATAGGAGGTGTCGATGAAGATCCCGGAGTCGGAGTCGTTGAGGAACTCGAGATCGGGCGAGGGAGTCGAGATCGTTGCCTCGCGGCCCACGGGATAGCGGGAGATGTAATACGAGTGAGCCTTGTATTCGAGGAAGTCATACCCCCCGAAGAAGATCGCATTGAAGGTGGTAGTGGCGAGCTGGCTGATGCCTCCCCCGATCTCCTCGACGAACTCACCGTCACTGATAGCCGGAGCGCCGACGAATCCCTTCTCCGATGTTCGGGGGCCGATGGCTTCGTTGAGCGAGAACGTCTCGCCTGGAGCCACGATCGAACCGTCGATGATGTCTGCCGCCCTATGGATGTTCTCGACACGCGGCTCGCAACAGTTGTGATACGTCGTGAAGGTCGAGACCTGTTCTGTCACGTCGAGGGCTTCGGCATCTTTCGTGGTGAACTCAGGTTGTGCCTTCTTCCCATTGAGCTCTGCGGTTCGATCGCCGTTCTTCGTCGCTAGCTTGATGATCTGAGCGGCCACGCGCTCCTGCTCGAACACGAAGCCCGGTTGCGACGGAACGACCACGACGTCCCCGTCGGACACCGAGAAGGTGGCATCCACCGGCGGGGTCTCCAGATCGGCGAAGCTCTCCTCGAAGGAGGAACGGAGGCGGCGCGGGCTGACGATGAGTTCCAGGGTCGGGTCATCCGTCCCCTGGACCTCCACATCGAGGAGCCCGGCAAGCTCCTCCGGTTCGATGACCAACTCGATATCCCCGCGCGTCAGGGTGACCGGTGCAGACAGAGCGAACCGCGCCACCGTTACAACCGCATCGACATCGCCCTCATCAGTGAGGGGAGCTAGTGGGATCGCTTCGAGCTCGATCGGCCCCTCACGCCGGTGCAGCAATGCCGAACGCGCGGCGTCGCGGAGGTCTCGTTCATCTACACCGACGCCGGGTTCGGGGTAGACGGGCTCGACCTCGAGCCCCGTGATGGAAAGTCTCCCTTCCGTCGCCGGGTCGCTCAGGCCCTCCAACGCATCCGCCACCCATTGGGAGAGCTTCTGCTCGTCGGTAGCCAGCGAAGGCTCCAACGTCGTGTCCACCAAGAAGGAACGCAATTGATCGACGAGTGCAGCCAAGGGATTCATCTGACGGCCTCTCTCGAGCGCGGCGTCGACGGTCCTGGCGATGTCGATCTCTATGCCCGTCGATCCACCCTTGGAGGAGAACGTCCGCGACCCTCCTCCTTCACGGCTTAGTTCGATCGAAACGGTCGACATCTCTTTGTCCAGGTCCGCCAACCGTTCCTCGAGCTCTGCCTCCGACATGGCGCCGACGTCGACGCCGGCGACGTGCACGCCGGGCAAGACTCCCGTCCGGGTGACCCGCAGTACGAGCAGCAGGAGGCCGGCAGCAAGGACGAGCCCGCCCGCCGTCCTCATCAGGCGTTGGGCCCGAAGCGAGCGGAACGCGCCCTTCGGCTTCCTCCGTCGTCGTCGCCGGGGTGATGGATCCGTGGGGGGATGGCGCGGTGCCTCTTTACCCGCCGCCCAAGCTTCGATCCGCTGTGTCCTCTCGTCTTGATCCATTAGGGGAAGTGACCTCGCCTCAGACAGAAACCACGTGTCCGACACGTGGATCGACTCGGCCCGCTGCGACCTCCAACCATGCAGCGCGCAGGCTCTCGGGACCTTCCCCCACAACTACATCCACCCACCCCTTCACGGCGGGGACGAACTCCCTCCATGCCTCGCCGTAGTGGGTCTCGACACCTCTCGGCCCCCAGTCGGCGCGGCGCTTCTTGATCTGGTCGGGAGCGAAGAACAGCGTGGGTGGCGGCCCGGACTGGGCGTTCGTCGACTCCAAGATCGCGCCGGGGTGGGTCGCGCCGACGACGGCGTCATAGACGAGTGATGACCCGAGATGATCGTGGATCTTCGTTCGCAAGGACATGCTTCCCGCCATGTCGATGTAGAGGCTGGGTGTCTCAGAAGGCAATGACTGGACAAGGGCATAGGTGAGGACCTCGTCGTAGCAACCGAGGCTCTCGGTGAAGCCGAGGTTCCTCGCCGATGTGAGCCCGACGATCCGGGGCCGATCCTCCCGCCGCTTGAGACAGAACGCGGTTCCGTAAGAGGTCTTGCTCGAAGCCGAGGACACGAGGATCGAATCGGCACCGAAGAACCCTTTTTCCGCAAGGAAGTCATCCAAAACGAACGAGGTGATGAAGAGAGGCCGATAGAGGATCTGTAGGTCCTCGTGATCGGCCTCGTACGCGGGATCTTTCGCGGTAGCGGAGTAGACGTTGTAGGAACTCGGGAGCTTCATGCGGTTCTCGCTCGCATCCCTGAAGCCATCGCCGTCGGCTCGATCCGGGCGCACGACCAGATGACTCGACGTAGGTAGGTACCCATAGACCCGCGTGCCCTCAGCTACCTCCGGGGCTTCCGACGCGACCACGTCTGCGAACCCCCAAAGCGGCACACGGCCCCAACCTTCTTCGGCCGGAAAGAAGTCCCAGTAGCCCATGGACTCCCCCATCGATGCGTAGGTGACGTTGTTGGCAGTCACCCCGACACGGTCGACGCGCAGCAAAGCCTGACCCTCCTCGAGCTGAGGGTCGAGGCGCGGCCTTATCTCCGTGCGGGCGAAGTCGTCCTTGGCGACGACCAGATCCCAGGCTGATCCATCATTCATCCGTCCCATCTTCTCGCGTCCTTCAGGCCCTGCTTCCCTAAGCCCTGCTTCCCTAGGCCCTGCTTCCCTAGGCCCTGCTTCCCTAGGCCCTGGATCGACGACCCTCGGGCTTGCTAGCCTCACTCCGTGGATGTCGAAGAGGAGACCCGACCTGTTACATGTGAACGGTGCGGAACGGAGTTCGGGTGCGGGGCTGCTACGTCGGAGTGCTGGTGCATGCTGGTCCCCATTAGCAGCGAGGCCCGGCTGAAGATAGCTGCGGAGTTCAAAGACTGTCTCTGCCCCCGTTGTCTCGAGAGCTTCAGGGAGCTCTAAACCCAGTTACTTCGGGACGACGTACGTCTTGTCGACGATCAAAGTGTCCGCAGGCAGCGAGGTGTTAGTGATCATCGCCGCCGGCACTGCGTAGATGGTGCCCCCGAACAAACTCGCCCCACCCGAGATCTTCGACCCCGGCTTCACGCCGAGCATCGCCATCGGAACCGGGATCGTTATCGTCGCCGACGCTGCATCGAAGGTCGCATGCACGAGTCCGATCTCCTCACACGCTCCCCCTACCGTGCATCCACCGACACGCAGGAAGAACGGAGCCATCCCCGGGTCGCGCGGGGGCGGGCAGATCAAGGGGTTGTAGGTCGGGTTGCAGACGCCCCGGATGTATTCGGTGAAGCCCCCACTCAACTGGACCCCCCGCTTCGGCGTGATGAGCTCCCAGGTGTAACGGGAGATCTCGGGGATGCCCCCCGATGGAGGCAGAGCATTGAGACCGATGATGAAGTTGAGGGTCTTGGCGTCCGCCTTCTCGATGGATGCCGAGACAAGGTCTTGGCCGAGGACGTCCGCCAGTGGAGCCAGGTCGCAGTTCCCGGTGTTACAACCCCAATCACCTGCATCGTCCTTGCCCACGACCATGGCTTTGGAGGCCGAACCTTCTACTCCCGATCGCGGTGCGGATGACACCGGCCCCGGGACCAGAACCGCCGCTACCACCGTCGATACTCCTAGGAACACCCTCAGCTTGAACATCCATGACCTCCTGCCCGAGGCTCAATCCTGCCCGATGTTCTAGGTTGACACGGATATGCCTCGTTTCCCAACACCCAAGCCCAAGGCCGAGCCGCGTAACCCGTGGGCCGGCGCCATGCGTGAGCGGCTCCCGAACTGGTTGGACGAGCATGCGCCCCCTCAGGCCCGGGGCATAGTGGCGGGCAACGGAGGGGTCGACGTCTTCGTCGGCGCCCATCGTGTGGCCTCGTTCCTGCCGACCTCAACCGGCCTCTCGGTCTACCTGATCGGCTCGACCGACTCCGAGGTCACGCGCATAGAGCATCTGTGCGAAAGAGCTGGGGTGCCCGCCGAGTCCAGGCCCCCGAGGACAAGCAAGTACGTGCTGGTGAAGGTGCGCGACGACACGGTCCTAGGGACGATCGGTGAAGCGCTGCGCCTCCACTGCATCGGCAAGGCCTAGAGGAGGAAGCATGAAAGGGACGGCGGTCGCTCGGATCGAGCTCTACAACTTCGCCGCTCCCTTGCCGGCGACGTTCTATCCGAGCTGGATCCCAGGGTTCCCCATGAACGAGAACCGAGCGACCTTGATCCGCGTGATCACCCAAGACGGTGTCGAAGGCTGGAGCGCCGGTCCGGCCGTGTCGCGCGAGCGATCGGGATTGGGCAGCATCCTCGGGCCCTATCTGATGGGCGAGGACGCAACCGACATCGACCTGATCCAGCAGCGGTTGCGCGAGCTCGGATACCTCGGTTGGCGCAACTGGTGGATAGAGCCTGCCTTCTGGGACATCAAGGGCAAGATCGCAGGCAAGTCGGTAGCTCGTCTGCTCGGCGGGACACCGAGCACGGTGAAGCTCTACGCCTCCACCGGCCAGGTCCGGTCGCCGCGGGACCGGATCAAGGAGGCCGAGGCGCGTCATTCCGAGGGTTTCGATGTCATCAAGATCCGCGTGCACGAGGACGAAGAGTCGGATCTCGCCCAGATGCGCGAGACGGCCCGCGCCGTCGGGGGGTTCATGAAGATAGGTGTCGACGCGAACCAGGCGTGGCGCGTGACTGCGATCTCCGACGCGCCACTATGGGACCTCGCTCGCGCCAAACGATTCGCTCGTGAATGCGCCAAGGAAGGCATCTCCTGGATCGAGGAGCCTCTACCGATGGACGCATACGACGATCTCGCCGAACTCACGAAGTATTCGAAGGTCCCTATCGCCGGTGGCGAGCTCCACACATCTGCTTATCCCGAGCTGGCGATGATGGTGCAACGTCGCTGCTACAAGATCTTCCAACCGGACGCGATGTTCACCGGCGGGATCCAACAGACGTTCAAACTCGCGCAGCTTTGCAAGGCCAACAAGCTCACATATACGCCACACACATGGACCAACGGTGTCGGCTTCGCAGTGAACCTCCAACTCTTCGCCGCCGCCGGCTTCAGCGATGCGAAGGAACTCGAGTACCCGCTGGACCCACCCGGCTGGATGCCGGAAGCGCGCGATGCCATGTTGAAAGAGCCCTTCCTCCACAACCGGGGGACCCTCGAGGTCCCGGACAAGCCCGGGCTCGGTTTCGAGATCGACGAACGCGCTCTGCGCAAGCACGGGCGGAGATTCTTCACGATGGACCGCAAACGACTCGCGATCTTCGCCCTACGGGAACGGGGGCTGAAGGCAGCCAAAGAGATGGACGCGGCCAAACAGGCCCGTCTCAGAGCGAGCGAGCGATCTGAAGATGGGGCATAGCCACCAGCACGAACGGATAAGGGTGCCGACCCGGATCCAGCGCCGCTTGCTCGCAGCGGTTGCCCCCTTCCTGATCGCAACCATCGCCGACCTGGTCCTGTTGTGGCCGCCGAAGGACCCCGGTCCCCAGCAGACCGGCACGGCACCGGCGCCAGAGTTCGCTGCGACGGTAGTTAGCGTCACGGAAGAATCGTGTGAGGGATTCGCTCAAGGGGAAACCTTCGTGTGCTCGAGGATCGAGGCCGAGCTCGATGAGGGCCCTGACGAAGGTGAGGTCATCACCTTCCGGTTCTCGCGCGGCTCCGGCGCGGGCGGGATCGCTGAGGGCGACGCGATCCGTCTCGCGTTCTTCGAAGACGCCCCGGCGGGCCGCGGCTACCAGTTCGTCGACTTCCAGCGGTCGAAGCCTCTAGTGCTCCTCGTCGTGATCTTCGCGGTGGTGGTGATCGGAACGAGCCGGATGAGAGGACTCACGGCCTTGATAGGCCTCGCCCTCAGCATCCTCGTTCTGATCAAGTTCATGTTGCCGGCGATCCTGGCCGGCGAGAACCCACTCGCAGTCGCGCTGGTCGGCTCCGCGGCGGTCATGTTCATGGCTCTCTACCTCGCCCACGGATTCAACGCCGCCACGACCACCGCGGTACTCGGGACTCTCGCAAGCCTCACGTTGATCGCGGTCCTTGCGTCGATCTTCGTCGCCGCCGCGAGCTTCACCGGGATCACATCCGACGAAGCCGGCTTCCTCCAGGTCTCCGCCGGCCAGATCAATCTCGAGGGTTTGCTGCTCGGGGGGATCATCGTCGGCGCGCTCGGGGTCCTGGACGACGTAACCGTGACCCAGGCCTCGGCGGTGTGGGAGCTGAGCGCGGCCAACCCGACCCTGACCCCCCGCCAGCTCTACTCGTCCGCCATCCGGATAGGCAGGGATCACATCGCCTCGACCGTGAACACCCTGGTACTCGCCTACGCGGGCGCGTCGCTACCCCTACTACTCATATTCAGCCTGTCGCAGCGAGGGGTGGGCACGATCCTCACCACAGAGGTGATGGCCGAGGAAGTCGTCCGAACGCTCGTGGGGAGCATCGGCCTGGTCGCTTCGGTGCCGATCACGACCGCGCTGGCGGTAGTAGCAGTGACCGCCGGCAGCAAGGCAACCCTTGCCAAGGGCGAGGAGGACTGGGAGGCCCCTGCCAAAGAAAGGGAGTTCTGGGACGAAGAACATTAGGCACCTTCCAGGCGTTATCTAGTCATAACGAAGAAGAGGGCTCGTACACGGTTAGGTTGACGGTCGGCGCTCCGGGCGGGCGCAGAGACACGATGGAGTTGATCGTCGACGTTTCGTAGGCGGACAAAAAAGTAAAAGGGCGGGGTTCTTGTCAGCTGACTTTCACAGAGCCACACATGCCGGTGCACTTACCGTCGCTGATGCGCGAGTGCTTCATGCAACGGAACTTGTAGAAGCCGGCGTTGCTGAAGGTGAAGCCCGTCGTCGCCCCGGGCTTGAGTGTGACGTCCTTCTTCCAGCCCCCGCCCCAGGAGTTCACCGTGTGGACGGCCGAGGTCGCGTTCTCCCAGATGATCTTCGCCCCCGTTACCACCTGCTTGGCCTTGGGGTGCCAGTGGAAGTCGGTGGGGGTCTCTCCGAAGGCCCGGATCCGGCTCGTGGCACCACCGGAGGGGGCGGCCGCCAGGGCCAGGAACAGGGCCGCAGCCAGGGCGAGGAGGGCGAGTTTCTTCATCTACCCAAGGGTACGCCCTGGCCCGAAGAAGGTTGCCTGAATTACATAGGTGAAATCCATTACGCGGCCTTTGCGGCGTTCGATACTTCGTTTCCCCCCGGGCGAAAAGATGAGCCCGGACCGGCCACGAAGGGCGCTAAAACATGGGCGAGGACCAGATCGAGATGCTTCCGGATTGGGAACCGGACTTCGTCGACGAGGTCATCCGCACGGCCGAGGAGCGCATCGCGGCCGAGACGGGCCGGGCCCAGCGCCGGGCCGTCCA
>JBKJYP010000026.1:0-10100 GCA_046715695.1 Actinomycetota bacterium
AGAATGCTCAGACCGGACAACGGGTCGGCGAGATCCTCGTCGCGCAGGAGATCGTCACCGAGGAGCAGATCCAGGAAGCGCTCGGTCGCCAGGTGGATGACTCCATCTTCGACCTCTTGCGCTGGGAGCTGGGTGAGTTCACCTGGGAGCCTCGTATCGAGGTCGAGGTCGAGGTGCCCCTGTCTGCATCCATGGAGAACCTCATCATGGAGGCGTCGCGCCGCCTCGACGAGCTCGAGGTGCTCCGTCGCAAGATCCCTTCCGAGCTAACGGTCTTGCGGATGGCAGCAACCCCACCCGAGGGTGCGGTCGAGATCAACATCACCCCCGAGGAGTGGCGCATCCTGGTGCTCGTAGACGGGGCCCGGACCGTATCCGACATAGCGAGGCTCACCGGCCTTGATGACTTCGGGGCGATGCGTGTCCTCTATGGACTCGTTTCAGCAGGGCTGATCGAGGTCGCCGTCGAGCAGGGTAAGTCCACGCTGGCTCCTGTGAAGGTGGCTGCGAAGCCCGCCCCGGTAGTCGAGGCAGCGGCCGAACCAGAACCCGAGCCTGCTCCAGAACCAGAACCAGCTCCTGAACCTGAACCTGTGCCCGAACCAGAGCCTGAACCTGTGCCCGAACCAGAGCCTGAGTCTGCTCCCGAACCCGAGCATGCTCCCGAGCCCGAGCCCGAGCCGGTGGCGGAAGCCGAACCCGAACCCGAACCTGCTCCCGAACCCGAGCCGGAGCCGGTCAGGATCAACGAAGAGGACATGGCCGCCCTGGAAGCCCAGCTCGATGCGGACCTGCACCCCTCAGCAGCAGCGCAGGAGGAAGAGGCTCCACCGCCACCTCCCACGAATGGGCCGCCGGTGGACCGTTCCGCAGTCGTCCGAGAGCTGGCCGGCCTCTTCAACGACGAGGACGGTCCAGGCGCCAGGAGTCCCGGTGCGGCGCCTGCACCGCCCGGAGCCTCCGGGGAAGAAGGGGATAACCGTCGTAGGGTCGAGGATGACGACCAGATCACCAAAGGGTTGATCTCTCGCTTGATAGACGGCGTGAAGGGCTTATAACTACCGTGGCACGCGCAGGGATCGTCAAGAAGCAGCGCTCCGCGACCGGGATAGTCGCGCGCCCACTGAAGATAGTCATCACCGGGCCCTTCTCGGCCGGTAAGACGACCTTGATCAAGACGATCAGCGAGGTCGCGATCGTCGGGACCGAACGAGATGTCACCGACGACACGAAATCGATCAAGTCGCGCACGACGGTGGCGATGGACTTCGGCCGCATCACGTTCGCTCAGGACCTCGCCCTCTATCTCTTCGGGACGCCCGGACAGAGGCGTTTCGAGGTCATGTGGGAGATCCTCTCGGAGGGCATGATCGGATTCATCCTCCTCGTCCATGCCGCCGACGACCGCTCGGTCAACGAGGCCTTCCATATCCTGAGCCAGTTCAAGCAGTACGCCGAAGTCCCGTATGTCATCGGGGTCACTCACCTCGACGAGACCAAGGAAACCCAAGAGAAGGTGTTCGAGCGCGTCCGTAAGGCGTTGGAGCTACCTGAGAACGTGAGCATGATCCCCTGCGACCCCCGGGAGAAGGAAGACGTGAAGGCGCTGATGCTCGAGATCCTGTTGGGCGTGCTGGACCGTCTCGACCGCTTCCAGGCGAAATCGGGCTAAGCGGCTGTGTTCGGTTGGCTGAAGAGGCTGTTCGGGCGTAAGAAGGCGGCCCCGTCATCGGGGTTTCCAGGAATGCCCCCGCCCTCCCCCCCGCCCGCCCCGATCGTCGACAACCCTTACGTCTCCTATCAGGGGAGCTTCCCTCCGCCGCCTCGACCGGCCCCCATCGGTGCCCCTTCGTACACCGCCCCGACCTACACCGCGCCCGCCCCTGCCCCGACCTACGCCGCTCCGACGTACACCGCGCCCGCCCCTGTTCCACCTCCGCCCGCCCCGGTGGTGCCTGCGCCCGCCCCGATCTACGAGACGGCCCCCCCCGCCTCTCTGATCGCGGACCCTTCCGGGGGCTTCGAGGAGGAAGTGCCGGCGCCCCCGGTTGTCGAGCTCGAGCCCAGCCCAAGCCCCAGCCCCCGTGTGCCCGGCTCGGCGCCCTCGATCCGGGTCGTCCTCGCCGACGGGACGGAGGCCCCCGTTCCCGACGATCCCGAGCTGAGAGAGCGGATGGACTACCTCGCTCGTAACCTCCTTCCCCCGAGCTAGCCTTTCCTTACAGTCCGGGACGCCGAAGCCCGATAATCAGGTTGACCACACCTGCTCCTGGTCTGGGTGTGGCGCGCCTGAGAGGATGATGTGACCTTGGCCCAAACCGCGAAACCGATCGGACAGCTCGACGAGCTCCTGCGCGGGCGCGGCTTGATCACCGATGAGCAGCTGGAAGCCGCTCGTCATCAGGCTCTCCAGAGGGGACGATCCCTCGGCCGAGTGCTTATCGAGATGGGCCATGTGACCGAGGCGACCCTCGTTTCGATACTCGCCGAGCAGCTCGGTCTCGACTTCGTGGATCTGGATGAGCAGCCGATCGATCCCTCCGCGGTGTCACTGGTCCCAGAGATGGTGGCCCGGAGACACAACTGCATCCCCATCGCTTTCGATGAGGGCCGCCTCGTGATCGCGATGGCCGATCCGGCCAACGTCGTAGCCGTCGACGACATCCGAGCGATGGCCAAACGTGATGTCCGCACGGTCGTCGCAACCAAGGCGGGCGTGCTCGGCGCCATCAACCGTCACTACCGTCTCGATAGCGCGGCGGAGAGCCTCGTTGCCGAGGCCGCAGAGACCGCCGACAAAGAGGAAGAGGATCTCGAAGCCCAGCTCGCGTCGGCGGGGGCCGAAGACGCCCCGATCATCAAACTGGTGAACCTGCTGATAACGCAGGCCGTCACCGACCGCGCGTCGGACATCCATGTGGAGCCCGAAGAGAAGAACCTCCGCGTGCGGTACCGGATCGACGGTGTGCTCCACGAGGTCATGAACCCGCCCAAGTCTGTGCAAGCCGGGATCACGAGCCGGCTGAAGATCATGGCGGACATCAACATCGCCGAACGAAGGATCCCGCAGGACGGCCGGATCGGATTGGTCGTCGGTGGGAAATCGATCGACATCCGTGTCGCGACACTCCCCACTGTTCACGGCGAGAAGATCGTCATGAGGATCCTGGATAAGTCCAGCGTCATGTTGAACCTCACGGACCTAGGCTTCTCAGCGGAGAACTTCACACGCTACGAAGAGGCATACAAGAAGCCTTACGGCGCGATCCTCGTTACGGGGCCTACTGGTTCGGGGAAGTCGACGACTCTGTACGCGACGCTCAACGTGCTGAACGACGTCGAGCGCAACATCATCACGGTCGAGGACCCCGTCGAGTACCGGCTGAAGGGCATCAACCAGGTCCAGACGAACGTGAAGGCAGGCCTCACGTTCGCTGCCGCCCTCCGCTCGATCCTGCGTTCCGACCCGGACATCGTCCTCATCGGTGAGATCCGGGACAAGGAGACCGCCCAGATCGCAGTCGAGGCGGCGCTCACCGGACACCTCGTCTTGTCGACGCTGCACACCAACGACGCGCCGTCGGCTCTTACGCGGCTCACGGAGATGGGTATCGAGCCGTTCCTGGTCTCGTCCTCTCTGATGTGCGTTCTTGCGCAGCGACTCGCGCGCCGGTTGTGCCCGAAGTGCAAAGAGGAGTACAAGCCCACCATCGAGGAGCTGAGGGTCGCACAGTTCCCGGTCGAGGACGAGAACGATCTGCCGGTCTTGTTCAAGCCCATCGGTTGCACCGCCTGCAGCAAGACCGGCTACAAGGGACGTCTCGCTGTACATGAGGTCATGACGGTGAGCGAAGAGATCGAGCGTCTCGTCGTCGAAGGTGCGGCCGCTGATGAGGTCGGACGGGTCGCTAGAGAGCAAGGCATGACACCATTGCGTCTTGACGGGATGTTGAAGGTGAAAGAAGGCATCACTTCGATCGAAGAGATCCTCCGAGTGATCGTCTAACAAGGAACAAAGGGAAGAGGGAGCGGAAGATGGCGCAGGTTCAGAGGCAACTAGGGGACGTCTTGCTCGAGCAGGGACTCGTCACGGTCGAACAACTCAACGTGGCCGAACAGGAAGAGGCTGCCACCGGTAAGTCCGCGTGGCGGACATTGTTGGAGCGCGGGATCGTCAATGAGGTAGACCTGGTTCGCGCGCGCTCCTTGCAGATCGGTCTCGAGTTCTTCGATCTCCGTTCGATCCAGCCCCAGCCCCAGGCCCTGGCGTTGGTCCCGCCGGATCTGGCCAAGAGGCAGCAGCTCATCCCGGTAGAGGTACGCGGCGACCATCTCGTCATCGCGATGGCCGAACCGACCAACCACCTCGCCATAGAGGAGGTCGCGTCCACCAGCGGCCGGGCCGTGATCCCCGCCGCGGGGTTCCGTCCAGACATCATGGCGTCGATCGACCGGAGCTATGTGGCCGGCGGCGCCCCGGCAGGTCCCGCTGCGGCGGTCGTCCCTTCAGGCGCTCCGGCGTCACCTGGCCCCGCAGCACCGGCAGCGGCACCCGTTGGTGATCTGGCCGCGTCGATCGCCGCCGCTGCTCTGGCCGAGGCTCCCGCACCTGTGCCTCAGGGCAACGGTGCACCGGGAACTATGAGTTTCGCCCCGGATGATCTACCGATGGTCGAGGCTCCGGCGCCCGTTGCTCCTCCTGCGCAAGCTCAGGTCCAACCCGGCTACGGTGCAGCCCCCGGCCAACAACCCGGGGGCTTCGGACCGGCCAACCCAAACCAGAGCGTCTTTGGAGAGCCGCAGGCCGCGGAGGAGGACGAGAAAGAGCCCAACCTCGCCGACTTCCTTCTGGCCGTCGTCGATGGGGCCGGATCCGACCTCCACCTGACGGCAGGTCTTCCACCGATGATCAGGGTCCATGGTGAGCTCAACCCGCTGAAGGGGTACCGGAAGCTCTACCCCCAGGACCTCCAACAGCTCATCTACTCGATGCTCACCCAGAAGCAGAGGGAGAAGTTCGAGGAGAACCTCGAGCTGGACATCTCATATCAGCTGCCCGGGAAGGCCCGGTTCCGAGTCAACGTGTTCCAGCAGCGCGACTCGATCGCGTCGGTCATGCGAATCATCCCCTTCGAGATCAAGAGTCTCGATGATCTCGGCGTCCCAGCCACGGTCAAGGAGTTCGCGAACCTCCGCAGGGGACTGATCCTCGTCACGGGGATCACAGGATCGGGCAAATCGACGACGCTGGCCGGCCTCGTGGACATGATCAACGAATCTCGCCACGAGCACATCATGACGGTCGAGGATCCGATCGAGTTCCTCCACAAGCACAAGAAGTCCGTCGTCAACCAGCGTGAGGTCGGGGCCGACACGCATGGGTTCACGAACGCCCTCAAGCACGTCCTGCGTCAGGACCCCGATGTCATCCTCGTCGGTGAGATGAGAGACCTCGAGACCATCTCGGCCGCCCTTACGTCGGCGGAGACCGGGCACCTTGTCTTCGGGACCCTCCACACCCAGGACGCACCTCAGTCCGTCGACCGTGTCATCGACGTCTTCCCACCCCACCAGCAGCAGCAGATCCGCATCCAGCTGGCCGGCACCCTGGCCGGGGTCGTCTCCCAGCAGCTGCTCCCGACCCCCGACGGCAAGGGCCGGGTCGTGGGCTGCGAGGTCCTGGTCGTCACTCCGGCGGTCCGGAACCTGATCCGGGAGGGGAAAACGCACCAGATCTACACATCTATGCAGTCCGGAGGCAAGTTCGGGATGCAGGTTATGGACCAACATCTTGCGGAATTGGTAAAGAAGGGCAAGGTTTCGTACGAAATAGCTCTAGAGAGGTCCCATCATGCCGAGGAGTTCAACCGGCTCGCCGGCAGGGGCTAGTAGCAGCGACCTCGTGGAACCCTTGGGTTCCTCTGGGAACCATCGGGTCGCGTAGAGGAGATGGCAGGACATGGCTGAGACCTACGCATACAGGGTCCGTACCAAAGAGGGCCGCGTCGTCGAGGGCAAGATGGAGGCCGACGGCGAGAGTGTCGTCGCCTCGCGCCTGCGTTCTCAGGGTTTCATCCCCGTCCAGATCAGCAAGGAACGCAAGGTCTCTGCGAAGACCGAACTCCACATCTTCCCGGAGAAGGTCAAGCTGCGTGACCTGGCGATCTTCTCCCGGCAGTTCGCCGTCATGATCAACTCGGGTCTGTCTCTCCTGAGGGCCCTGAACATCCTCGCCGAGCAGACGGAGAACGCAACGCTCGCGAAGACGATCGGCGATCTCCGAGAGGACGTCGAACGAGGCGGGAGCCTCTCGGCGGCGATGTCCAAGCACCCCAAGGTCTACAACAACCTCTTCATCGCCATGGTCAGAGCCGGTGAGACGGGTGGTCAGCTCGACACCGTGCTCATGAAGGTCGCCGACGGCTTCGAGTCCGATTACAAGTTGCGTCAGACGATCAAGTCGGCCATGACCTACCCGGTCGTGGTCGCGGGGATCGCTTTCCTTCTCGTCACGATCATGTTGCTGTTCGTGGTGCCGACATTCGCCGGGATGTTCGACAGTCTGGGAGGCACCTTGCCGCTACCGACGCAGATCCTCCTCACGATCAGCCAGCAGGCGAAGATCCTGGTGCCCCTCTTCATCATCGGCGCCATCATCGGCCGGGTCATCTACAAGAGATCTCGCGCCGCCAGTGCCAACGCCCGGCTGCGGACCGACAAGATCAAGCTGAAGATCCCGATCTTCGGGGACCTCGTCCAGAAGATCTCGCTGTCACGATTCACCAGGACGCTGGCGCTGTTGCTGCGTGCCGGTGTCCCCGTGCTCCAGGCCCTCGATATCGTCGCCGATTCGACAGGTAACGAGGTCGTCGCCCGGGCGGCCCTCGACGTCAAAGAGAGCGTTCGCCAGGGTGAATCGGTTGCGGCGCCTCTCGAGCGACACGCGATCTTCCCTCCGATGGTGGTCCAGATGATCTCGGTCGGGGAGGACACGGGAGCTCTCGATGCGATGCTCGACAAGATCGCCGACTTCTACGACCAGGAGGTCCAGGCGACGACCGAGTCGCTGACATCCCTGATCGAGCCGATCATGATCGCGGTCCTCGGTGGCATCGTCGGGTCCATGGTCATCGCCCTGTACATGCCTATGTTCAAGATCTTCGACCTCGTCAAATAGGCCGGTCAGATAGGCCCTGGTCAAATAGGCCCAGACCCGGTGGTGGGGCCCACTTGCCCCGTCTGTGGGGATGGGCTCGTGCCGAAACGTTTCGGACGTACGGACCTCGAAGTTTGCGCCTCGTGCGGCTACGGTGCTTCGCCGTACCGGCGTCCGGAGGATCACGACTACTGGCACGACGACACCCGTCAGGAAGATATCGGAGAGTCTTTCTGGCTAGACGCGAAGAAGAGGTACTTCCAGGGTGCTCTGAAACTCCTCGCCGCCAAGACGAGCGGCCGCCGGCTCCTGGATCTGGGTGGGGGAGCAGGCTTCTTCACCCAGATCGCTGTGGGCGAGGGCTGGGACGCCCACTCATTCGACATCTCACCAAAGGCGCAAGCCGCGGCGGCAGAGCGCGTGGGGGCCAGGGCTCCGGCCACCCTCGATGACTTCACCCTTGGGGCATTCGACGTCGTAACGATCTGGTGCGTTATCGCTCACGTCCCCGACCCCGGCCCCCTCCTGGACGAGGCCGCCCGATTCCTAGCCCCGGGCGGGATCTTGTGGCTGACGACCCCCAACTTCCGCTTCGAGAAGCTGAAGTGCGCCGTTGCCAGCATGAAGGGTAACGAGGTCGACTTCAGAGGCGCAGACCACATCGGTCACTTCGACAGCGCTTGCTTGAGTCGCCTTCTGTCGAACCATGGTTTCTCGGACCCGAGACTCCATTTCCGTGGGATCACCGAGCAGTGCATGGTGGCCAAGCGGTCACGCCGCGTCCTCGTCGAGGCCAAGCGGACGTTCAACGCCACCAGTCACCTCCTTGGCACCCTCCGGCTTCCCTACCTGGCGTCAGAGCTTCAGGTCACGGCCCGGCGTCGTTAGGTGGCCTGGTGGGGTGACCTCGATGGTGCTCTGGAGGCTGCGATCGAGAGCGCGTCCGTCGCCAGGCCTCGTCTTGCTCGGACCTACCGTTGGGTGGTCGCCCATCGAGTCGGGGTCCTCGTGTGCCTCGCGGGGTTGCGAGGCTTATTGGACGGCATCACCCCGTTCGTGACCCGGGACCTCTACCTGTTCTCTGATGCAGGTGAGGCGCTTGTAACCGGGCGGTTCTCTGATGTGTTCTCGAGCGACCTCGTCCAGGTTGGCCCTTTGCAGCTGGCCCTATTCGGCATCAACGATCTCATGGCCGGCCTCTTGGGCTACCGCCTGGACTATGGGGTAGCCATCGCCGTCTCGATCATCCTCGTCGTCTTGTTCCTTCACGTGTTCAGGCGAGCATGCCGGGAGCTCGGCCGTTGCCCCCTGCCGGGCTTCGAGCTCTTCCTGGGGCTCGTTCTCCTCTTGGGGGGATACACCTACGAGGCCGCCACGTCGGGCCATCCGGCGGATGGATTCATCCCCCTCATCTGGATCTTGGTTGCGATCGAATCTCGCAACGACCGGACCTATCACGCGGGGGCCCTGCTCGGTCTCGGCGCGAGCCTGAAGCTCCTGGCGCTCCTGGGGCTGCCGTTACTCCTCCTGGCGCCGTCGGCGAGGCGGGCCCTCCTGGGGACGGTGCCGCTGGTGGCGGTCCTAGCCCTTTCTTATCTGCCCTTCATCCGGTTGGGATTCCTGGACACCCTCCGTTTCGAGTGGCAGGTGACGCCCCAGTCCCCTCTGACCTTCTTCGTCGATCCGTTGACTAGATTCGACTGGAAGATGAGGGCGATCCAGGGATCGGTGGTCATCGGGCTGGGAGGGGCGATGGCCGTCCTCCGCAAGGGATCGGCCCACTGTGTATGGCTCGTGCCGTTGGCGATAACGGCCCTCAGGTATCTCACGGATCCGCTCGACTACCACTACTACTGGCTGGGAGCCGGCCTCATCGGTCTCGTCGGAGCCGGGGCCTCGATGACCTCCCGGCCCTCGTGGGCCAGGGCCCCGGTGGCCGCCGGCTTCTCGATCACCCTGCTCCCGTTCTATTTCTCCAACGGGACGTCTCGAGCTGCTTATATAGCTGCGATCTCGCTGTGCATGCTCATCTTTACGGTGTTCCGGGACAGAGCTCGTATCGACCGGGCCCATACGCCTTCCTAGCGCTCACTTACGGGTTCCTTACGTCGAGAGCCTTTACTCATTTCTAGGCCCACCGATACCATCATCAAGCCGGCTGAGTGTCTTATGTCCCTGATCCGGCTTGCGGGGACCGAAAGGAGGGCTCTGGATGTTCCAGAGGTTCCACGAGTCAAAGGATGAGGGTGGTTTCACCCTTATCGAGCTCTTGGTTGTTGTTCTGATCATCGCGATCCTGGCGGCGATCGCAGTACCGGTTTTCCTGAACCAGCGCAAGAAGGCTTGGGTTTCCCAGGTCGAGTCCGGCCTGAAGGACGCGGCCACGGCTGAAGAGTCCTTCCGTACGGAGGGCACTGCCAGCGCCTACACGTCCAACTGGACAGCGTTGGAGTCCCAGGGCTTCAACTACTCCTCGCAGGAGATCAAGCTCGAGCCGTTCACCGCAGGCAAGGATGGCTACTGCTTGAAGATCAGCTCTTTGAACGACACCGACATCAAGGGTGTCTATTCTTCTGAGGATGGTGCCCCGAAGGTCGTTCAGACCGGCACGGCCACCGGTAGCGCATACCCGGAGGGTGCAGGCACCACTGCCTGTACGCTTTAGCAGCCTCAAGCGTCAAGTAGCAACGGTTTAAGAAGAGGCGGGGGGCTTCCCCCGCCTCTTCTGTTTCCCCACCGTCGCAGGGACTCAAGCCCTGCGCCTGCGATGCCGAAGCAGATACCTAGGATGTTCGGCGTGAACCTAGGATGTTCGGCGTGAACCTAGGATGTTCGGCGTGAACCTAGGATGTTCGGCGTGATAGGGGATGAGCGGATGCGATCTGAGAGGGGCTTCACCCTCACGGAGGTCATGGTTGTCGTGCTGATAACCACGGTCTTGATG
>JBKJYP010000027.1:0-4510 GCA_046715695.1 Actinomycetota bacterium
TCGTAAGACCGTCTTGATCTTCGGCGGGAGCCTGGGGGCGCGAACGCTGAACGAGGCGGCCCCCGAACTGGCCGCGCGTTGGACCGGCAGGCAAGACGTACAGCTCTTGCACATCACGGGAAGCAGGGGCGAAGTCGCCGGGACCGATGCGATGCCGGGCTACAAGCAGGTCCGGTGGGCGGAGAACATGGCGGAGGCCTATGGGGTTGCGGATGTGGCGATATGCAGAAGTGGAGCGACGACGGTTGCCGAGCTCTGTGCGACCGGCACCCCCTCGATCCTGGTTCCTTACCCCCACCACCGAGACAGGCAGCAGGAGCTCCATGCTGCCATCCTCGAACGCGCGGGCGCGGCGTTATCTCTGCCGGACGATCGCGCCGGCGGTTCGATGCTCGCTTCGATGTCGGAGGAGCTACTCGATTCTCCCGGAAGGTTGGAGTCGATGAGGCAAGCCGCGCTCTCCAAGGCGAAACCGCACGCCGCAGCCGAGCTGGCAGGCGTGGTGGAATCATCCGCGAGACGATGAGGGGATGGAGCCGATGGGTCGCACTCACTTCGTAGGCATCGGAGGCGCCGGGATGTCCGCGATCGCCAAGGTCCTTCTCGAAAGGGGCGAAAGCGTCTCCGGTTCCGATCTGAAACGCTCTCGGCCGGTCACGACGCTCGAAGCCATGGGGGCCTCCGTTTCGATCGGTCACGATGCCAAGCTCGTGGAGGGGGCCACAACAGTTGTCGTGTCGACGGCGATCCCGGAGAGCAATCCAGAGGTGGTGGCTGCCCGGGAAGCTGGGATCCCAGTCGTCCCGCGCGGCCAGGCGCTGGCTCGGATACTCGAGGATGGCCGTTCGGTGGTCGTGGCCGGCACGCATGGGAAGACGACGACCACATCGATGATCGCATCGGCTCTTACCTCTGCCGGGGCCGACCCCACCTACCTCGTGGGGGGTGGGCTCAACGATGCAGGGACGAACGCGCGTGCCGGGCGGGGGGATATCTCGGTGGCGGAGTCCGATGAGAGCGACGGTTCCTTCCTCCACATCTCTCCATTTGTTGCTGTCATCACCAATGTCGAGCTCGACCACGTCGATCACTGGGCCTCGCTCGAAGACCTGATGCTCGCATTCACCCGCTTCATGCAAGGGGTGCAGGCTGGGGGAGCGATCGTTGTCCCGACGAGCCAGCCCGAGCTCGTCTTGTCTGCTCGAGCGACGGCTCACCGTGTCCTGACCTTCGGGGATGGGGGAGATGTAGCGGCCGGCGACCTGCAGGAGAGCGGGATGGGATCCACGTTCGAAGCCATCACTGATTCAGGCACCGCCCCGGTCGCGATCCCTGTGCCGGGCGGGCACAACGTCTCGAACTCCTTGGCGGCCATCGCCGCGTGTCTCGCAGCGGGATTCGATATCGAACCTGTAGCCGCGGGGCTCTCGCAGTGGAGGGGTGTCGAGAGACGGTTCCAGGAACGTGGGTCGGCCGCCGGAGTCACGGTGATCGATGATTACGCCCACCACCCGACCGAGGTCCGCGCGACCCTTTCGGCCGCTGCCGGCGGGGATTGGCGCCGTCGCGTTGCGGTCTTCCAGCCTCACCGCTATTCCCGGACGGCCGCCCTGGCCGAGCGATTCGGGGCTGCCTTCGAGGGCGCCGACCGGGTGGTGATAACCGAGATCTACGGTGCCGGGGAATCTCCGGTGCCCGGGGTCACGGGCAAGCTGATCTCGGATGCGGTCTGCCGGTCGTTCCCGGGACGCCCGGTCGCCTACATGCCCCGGCGGGACGAGCTGATCGCGTATCTCGGGCGTTCGAGCCGGGCGGGGGACCTGATCCTCACGATGGGGGCCGGAGACATCACCACCGTAGGTGACGAGATCCTCGAGGTCTTGTCCTCTTCCCCAGGTGGCCCCGATGCAGCGGCTCGCTGAGGCCCTTCGAGCGAGGCTTGCCGGCCGGGTAGAGACGGACCGACCCCTCGCCCCCCTCACCACCTACAGGCTGGGCGGCCGGGCAGCGCTCTATGTCGAACCCGAGGACGAGGCCGACCTCGAGGCGCTTGCCGAACTGATCGCCGGGCTGGATATCCCTGTTCTGGCGATGGGCCGGGGTTCGAACCTCGTCATCTCGGACGAAGGATGGCCCGGGCTTGTCGTCCGCACGGCGGGCGGGATGGCCGCCATAGAGCAGAGCCCCGAAGGCCCGGTGATCGCAGGAGCAGGTGTCCCGTTGCCGACCCTGGCCAACTGGGTCGCGCGCCGGAGCTTGGCCGGTCTCGAGTGGGCCGTCGGCGTCCCGGGTGCCGTGGGTGGAGGTGTGCGCATGAACGCGGGGGCCCATGGGACCCAGTTGAGCGACGTCTTGGTCTCCGTCCGTGTGTACGACCTCCGCTCGGGGCGGTGCGACGAGATGGCTGCGGCTGCACTCGATCTCTCGTACCGGCATTCAGCTCTGGTCGACGGCCAGGTCGTGGTGGAGGCCAGATTCCAGCTCGAGCCCGACGACCCGGCTGCGATCAAGGAGCGGGTCTCCACCTACCGGAAGCATCGGGCGGAGACCCAACCCGGCGCCTCCAGAACGCGGGAAGCGTCTTCAAGAACCCCCCCGGAGATTCTGCCGGCAGGCTCGTCGAGGCTTGCGGCCTGAAGGGGTTCAGCGTCGGAGGCGTTCGGGTCTCTGAGCTCCACGCGAACTTCTTCATAGCGTCGCCCGGAGCGACCTCGAGTGATGTTCGCTCCTTGGTCCTCGAGGTTGCCCGAAGGGTGGATGAGGCAACGGGTGCCGTGCTGGAAACGGAAATCCGTTTCGCAGGCAGCTTCGACACCGACACTTGAGCTGATGAAGTCCACAGGTCGTCCTCGTTCCCACCCGCGCTTCGATCGCCGGAGACGTACCGTCGATCGCGTTCGGCGCCGGAGGCTGGTCACCGTGGTGGCGGGCTCGATGGCCGCTGGTCTGGTCACCTGGACCGTCATGTGGTCGCCGCTCCTGCGTGTATCCGAGGTGAAGGTCGTGGGCGGTCAGAACACCTCCAGTGATGATGTCTCCGAAGCCGCCGGCCTCGGCTCCGACGACCACCTCCTCACCGTCTCCACGAAAGACATCGAAGCCGACACGGAAGCGCTGCCGTGGGTGAAGACGGCCCAGGTCGACCGCGTCCTCCCCGGAACGATCCGCGTCAAGATCGTCGAACGCCGTCCGGCACTGACGCTGTCCATCGGAGCTGCGGTGTGGATGGTCGACGCCAGTGGCCGGGTTCTGGGCCCGGGCCGAGCGGGGGAGGGGAAGCCCACGCTTGCGGGCGTCGACGTGGATGGTGTCGTTCCGGGCCGCGCGGTGGGGTCTGCGGCGGCAGCCGATGCACTGACCGCATGGCGCTCCTTCTCACCGGCGATGCGCGCCGAGGTCCAGGCCATCTTCGCCCCCACGCTCGAGCGCATCACATTCGTCCTCATGAGCGGCACACAGGTGCGCTACGGCGCGGCCGAAGAACTCCAAGCCAAGAACGCCGTTCTGCGAGCGATCCTGTCGCGACTCGCAGCGGAGGGCAGGACGCCGGCCTATATCGACGTGCGCGTCCCGGCGCATCCGGCGGTGGGGGACCAGTTGCCGGAGGCCGAGCCGTCCCCAACACCCTCACAGTCACCATCTGCATCACCTTCTTAGACCTTCTTAGTCTCATCCCCCCTTTCCTCCCCCCTTGACTCGGCGCGCCCCGGGGTCTATATTCCTCAACCATCAGTTCAGGTTGACATAACCATAAGGCTCAACTTCAAGGTGAGTCTCACGATTACCACGTCTGACCTGGGCAAACGGTTCGGGGACCGGCACTTTCCGGGAACCGTAAAGTCGAGGTTGAGGTGCGAGAGGAGGTCGCGATGGCGACAGGACCACAGAATTACCTGGCGCAGATCAAGGTTGTCGGGATAGGGGGTGGCGGCGTGAACGCCGTCAACCGCATGATCCAGGTAGGGCTGCGCGGGGTGGAGTTCATCGCGGTGAACACCGATGCCCAGGCACTCCTTATGTCGGATGCGGACGTGAAGCTCGACATCGGTCGCGAGCTGACGCGAGGGCTCGGCGCGGGGGCAGACCCCGAGGTCGGCCGCCAGGCCGCGGAGGAGCACCGGGATGAGATCGAAGAGGTACTGAAGGGTGCCGACATGGTTTTCATCACGGCCGGCAAAGGTGGCGGCACGGGGACCGGTGGGGCTCCGATCGTGGCCGAGATCGCCAAGATGCTCGGTGCCCTGACCATCGGTGTCGTGACGAGACCGTTCTCATGGGAAGGCCGTCAGCGAGCAGCCAAGGCGGGGCAGGGGATCGCGAACCTGAAAGACAAGGTCGACACCCTGATCGTCATCCCGAACGACCGTCTGCTCGATGTCGGCGATGCAACCATGTCGATGCTCGAGGCCTTCCGCATGGCCGACGAGGTCCTACTCCAAGGAGTGCAGGGCATCACCGAGCTCATCACGACACCCGGGTTGATCAACCTCGACTTCGCCGACGTGAAGAC
>JBKJYP010000028.1:0-9643 GCA_046715695.1 Actinomycetota bacterium
CCGACTTGATCAGAACGCGCCATATTGGCGCGTTCTGATCAAGTCGACGAGGTTAGGCCGGTTCGAAGTGGAGTAGCACACTCCCGATGCTCGGCTCGGCGGCGTAGACGGCTTGTTCGATCCGATGAGACGCATCGTGGATACGCGCCAGTGACATGTCGCGGCGGCCCCGGACATGCGCAACGATCGCGAGCTTGCCTGCTGTCTCCGTGACGATGACCTCGTGGCAATCGATGACGTCTGGTTCGTCCATCGCGTGCCGTGTCATCAGTTCGACGAGATCATTGCGCTGAGTGGTGACATCTCGCCCTGGTGTGGTGCGCTCGAGCGGCTCGATCTGGCTGTCAACTCTGGTATCCGATCCGAGCTCCGTTTGGACAGCATCCTCAACCGCGTCCGACAGAGCGTGGGCATCGGCGATGGTGAGCCCTGCTTCGGCTTTCGCGTGAAGGGTGGCGTGTAGCTTCGTTCTTCCTCCCTCCTGGAAAGCATGAACGAGAACGTTGTGGATCTCGTAGACACCTGTGACACGGCTGGCGGCAGCTTGCACCCTTTCGACCAGTCCAGATGCCTGCGTATCCGGCTCGACATGGACGACAACGTCGATCCCGGCGACGGCCTCCGAGATGGCCGTTTCGACCTTGTCGGCGATGTCGTGTGCGCGCTCGACCGTCGCGGTTCGATCGGCAGACACGACGACGTCTGCATAGGTCTGACCCCTCTCTCCTCGGACGCGCACGCGACGGATGCGCGTGACCCCGGCTGTCTTTGAAGCGGCATCAGAGATCTGTTCGACCAGTCCCGCAGGAGCGCGATCCATCAGCACGTCGATCGCGCGGCGGCCGGTATGGAAAGCGGCGAAGGCGACCACTGCCGATACCAGTAGCGCCGCGATGGAGTCACCATCGGTGGCGCCACTGCGAACCGCTGCCAACCCCACAAGAGCGATGACCGCTGTGCCGACATCAGACGCGATGTTGAGGGCCGCGGCCCTCAGCGCGGCCGAGTTCTCTGCCCGGGCGACCGATGCCATGTACCAGGCTCGGGCGCTGTCTATGACGGCAGAAGTCGCAAGCAGAGCGAGGGCGTACCAAGGAACATCGGGTGGGGCTGCGGCTCCGCCCCATCGCGCCAGCGCCTCCGTGGCGATGAGGATCACGATCCCTCCCAGCAGCACCGCTTGACCGAAAGCGACGAGGTTCTCGGCCTTCGAGTGGCCGAAGTGATGGGAGGGATCCGCAGGCTTCGCCCCGATCCGGACGGCCGCGAGGACGAGGGTCAGCGACGCGATGTCGAGTAGGGAATCTAGGCTCTGAGACAGGACGGCGAGGCTCCCGGTCGCCAGCCAGACGACGAGCTTGGCTATGGCCAGCACGATCGTCACGGCCAGGGCCATGGCGGCGACGCGCTGGGTGCGGTTCGGAGGAGGGGAGCTCACCGAGGAATCGTATTTGACGCAAGGATTAGTCACGACTAAATTCAAGCTATGGCAAGGCAAACTTCTTCCGCTATCGAGGACTACCTGAAAGCGATCCAGCTTCTTGAATGGGAGGGCGGAGACGGCAAGGGTGTCTCCACGACGGCGGTGGCCCTGCGCCTCGGGGTCTCGCCTGCCTCTGCAACCAACATGCTGAAGAGGCTCGATGGGATGGGTCTCGCCGACCACACGCCCTACAAGGGGACGTCGCTGACGGCGCCGGGCCGGAAGGTGGCACTGGAGATGGTCCGGCACCACCGCCTGCTCGAGACATATCTCGCCGAGGCCCTCGGTGTGCCGTGGGACGAGGTCCACGACGAGGCCGAGATCCTCGAGCACGTCCTCTCCGAACGGCTCGAGGATCGGATCGCCTCGCTCCTGGGGCACCCTTCGTTGGATCCCCACGGCCACCCGATCCCTGGAAAGGATGGATCCCTTCCATCGAACAGCTGCAGGCGACTATGGGATGTGACCGACGGGGAGGCCTCACGCATCGACAGCGTCTCAGATACAGAATCGCAGGCGCTGCGGTACCTGGGCGATCTCGGTCTGAGACCTGGGTCTGCCGTCGAGGTGGTCGGGAGGGGCCCGGTAGGTGGACCGCTTTTCGTCCGCGTGCCCGACGGCCCCGACGGTGTTCACGCGCTTTCCAAGGATCTGGCGGAGGCCGTATGGGTCGCATGAATCCGATCGATCGCCGGCGTTTCCTCGGCCTGGGTGCGGGTGCCGTCGGGGGGGCTGCGATCCTCGGGTCGCGCGGGGGGCGAGATGCGGTCGCGGCCGACGTGCACAAACATGACATGGGTCATGGCGGCCTTGGCCCGATCGGGACCGTCGACCACGCGCGGAACGGTTTCACTCCCACTCAGCTCCTCACGGAGTTCGACGGCGGCGAAGTCTCGATGGACAAGACGGGTACGAGGGTTCGTGAGTATGAGTTCGTCGTGACGACGAAAGACATCGAGATCGCGCCCGGTGTCTTCTACCCGGCATGGACGTACAACGGCCGCGTACCAGGACCGACGATCCGCGCGACCGAGGGTGACAGGATCCGGATCACCATGACGAACACGACGCCACACCCACACACGATGCATTTCCACGGATTCCATCCGGCGGGGATGGACGGGATACCGGGAGCCGGAGAAGCGGGGTCGGGAGATACTTTCGTCTACGACTTCATAGCGGCCCCCTTCGGCACCCACCTCTATCACTGTCACTCACTACCTCTTCGTAATCACATCGAGCGGGGTCTCTACGGAGCTTTCATCGTGGACCCCAAGGCGCCTCGACCCGATGCCAACGAGATGGTGATGGTCATGAACGCGTTCGATACGAACTTCGACGAAGAGAACGAGGTCTACGCCATCAATTCGATCGCCTTCGCCTACATGGTCGAACCGATCGCCATCGAGGCGGGCCGGCTACAGCGAGCTCACGTGATCAACCTGACGGAGTTCGATCCGATCAACTCGATCCACCTCCACGCGAACTTCTTCCATCTGTACCGAACAGGCACATCGCTGACGCCTGATGAGTTCACCGACACCATCTCGATGGCCCAAGCCGAGCGGCACATGATCGAGTTCACCTATCCGGAGCCCGGGAGGTTCATGTTCCACGCGCACCAGACGGAGTTCACCGGGCTCGGGTGGATGAGCTTCTTCGAAGTGAGCTGATGGCGACCGAAGCGCGTTCGAGACTCGGTTCGGTCGCGGGCTGGATGGGACCCCTTGCTCTCATCGCCGTATTGATCGCGCTCTTCGCCCTCCTCGATCCGATCGGGAGCCTCCGTGAGGTACCGGCGGTCGAGACCGTGGCTTTCGAGCGCGTGGTTCTCGACCCCGGCGAGATCACATTGAGTATCCGCAACGACGGACCGGATGAACTGACGATCGCGCAAGTGCTCGTGAACGCTGTGTACTGGGAGTTCTCGATCTCACGCCCGACCCTTGGTCGCCTCGAGACCGCCAAGATCGAGATCCCTTATCCGTGGGACGAGGGGCAACCGGTTGCGATCGCACTGATCACTTCCACCGGGGTTGTGCTCGAGCACGATATAGAAGCGGCGGCCGAGACTCCCGACCCGGGGGGTTCCTCCCTGCTCGTCTACTCGCTCCTCGGGCTGTACATCGGTGTGGTGCCGATCGCGGTCGGTCTCCTGTGGCTGCCTCAGCTCCGCCGGTCTTCGGATCGCGTGATGGCCTTCGTCCTGGCCTTCACCGTCGGGTTGTTGGTGTTCCTGCTCGTGGACACCCTCGTGGAAGGAACCGAGCTCGCTCTCGAGACAGCCGGTGTCCTCGATGGTTTCGGCCTCATGGCCATAGGCGCGCTCGTCGCGATCGTCGGCCTCTCCTGGCTCTCTGGTCGCGGGGGGAACAAGACCAGCGGAGCGACGCTGGCCCTCCTGATCGCCGCCGGTGTCGGGCTCCATAACCTGGGTGAGGGTTTGGCCGTGGGGGCCGCCCTTGCCGGCGGCGAGTTCGGCCTCGGTACTGGGCTGGTGATCGGGTTCGCTTTACACAACACCACCGAGGGACTGGCCATCGTCGCTCCCTTCGGGACGGACAGCGATAGGCCTTCAATGGGGCGGCTGTGCTTCCTCGGGGCGGTGGCTGGTGTACCGACGATCATCGGAGCGTGGGGAGGAGGCTACGCGTTCACCCCGGCTCTCGGGACCCTTGCGTTCGGTCTCGCTGCGGGGGCGATCGCTCAGGTTGCCTGGGTGATCTGGACCGCAACCCTGAAGGGGAGGGCAGACCGTTCCTCTCCTGCAGCGCTGGGGTTCCTGGCCGGGCTGATCGTGATGTACGTGACCGGCCTTGCGGTTGCGTAGGGCCCATCTGGCTTTCCTGGCGTTCCTCCTGCTGGGGTCCGCGACCGGGTGCGCCGAACTTGAACCGAAGGTCGAGATGGTCCCGGGTCGGAGGTTCGCTCCACCTCGCCTCCAGGTCGTTGCCGGTACGACGGTAACGTTCACCAACTTGAGTGATGACTCGCATACGGTCACAGCCGAGGAAGGCGGGTTACCCGCGGGGGCCGAGTATTTCGCAAGCGGCGGTTCGGCAACGGAGGCGGAGGCGCGAGATGAACTTGAGGCGTGGCTCATACGCAAGGACGAGAACTACACGTTCACGTTCGAACAGCCTGGCACCTACTCCTACTTCTGCATCCCTCACGAAGCAGATGGGATGTTGGGCGTGATCGTTGTCGAGCCAGGATGATCGAGCTCCATGAGTTCCCCGTAGAGGTCGACGGTCTGACGCTGCAGGGCCACGCATTCGTGCCTCCCGGATCCCGAGGTGCGATCGCCTTGCTTCACGGGATCCCCTCGACCAGCCCGCCCGATCCTGATGACGAGGGCTACAAGGGTTTCGCATCGCGTTTCGCGCACAGGGGTTGGACCTCGGTTTGGGCGGACATGCGGGCAGCGCGCGACTCCCCGGGCTACTTCTCCATCGAGGGGTGGGTCGAAGACGCCGCCGCGATCATCGACACGGCCAGGGTCCTCGCAGCGTCTCCTCCCGTCGTCATCGCCTCGTCCGCCGGTGGTGTCGTTGCCCTCGAGGCGATCCGGCGCGGCACCAAGTGCGCCGCCGCCGTACTCCTGGCTACCCCGGCAGAGTGGCTTTCTTTCGCCGGAGACCCTCGAGCCGGCGTCGAGAGGATCCAGCTGGGATCGGGCATGGCCCTGTCGCCCGAAACCCTGGCGGACCCGGCCTCCTGGGCCGCTGAATTCGAGGAGGTCTCGGGCGAGAAGGCCATCGCTGCTGTCGATGTCCCGGTTCTTATCGTTCACGGGACCGCGGACGAAGTGGTTCCCGTCGAGCATTCCTACAGGCTCGAGGCCGCCGCCCCCTCGTCCGAGCGGTTCCTGATCCAGGGTGGGGAGCATCAGTTGCGGCGCGATCCCGAAGCCGTCGATAGGGTCATGGAGTGGATCGAACGCATCGAGGTTTAGGTATCACAGCGATCACGGTCGTGATCGTCGGCTCCGCCGTGGCGCTGGTGCTCGGGCTCGCTGCGGGCATGGACAAGGTGGCGATCGTCCTCTTCGGGTCGGTGATCGGCGCCGGGTTTTTGGTGGTTGCGGCCGTTGGTCGTATGGGGAGTGGGACGGTCGCACCCGGGCACTGTGTGAGCTGCGGCGGCCTGATCTCACCGAACGCCCCGTACTGCAAGCATTGCGGGGAAACGACGGTCTAGCGAAGAAAACTCGTTCGGTCACCCGCCGTTGCGGATATGAACGATGGGGGTCATCCTGGCCCTTCGAGAGAGAAGGAGCGGCCGTCTCGACGGTCGCGCGAGAGATTGGACCTGAGATGCCCACGAAGTCGTTCACCGAGGCCATGAATATCCACCTCAACTAGGAGCTCTTCTCGGCCTACACCTATCTGGGGATGACGGCCTACTTCGAGGGGGCGAACTTCCCCGGGTTCGCTTCCTGGATGGATGCGCAGGCCAAGGAGGAATACGGCCACGCGATGAAGTTCTGGGAGTTCATCTACGACACCGGCGGCCACGTCACTCTGCTGGCGATCGACAAGCCTCGTTCGGACTACGGCAGCCCTCTCGACGCCTTCGAGCAGGCGCTCAAAGCTGAGCAGGACGTGACCCTTGCGATACACGCCCTTTATGGAACGGCCGTCGACGAGAAGGATTACCCAGCGCAGGTTTTCCTCAACTGGTTCATCACGGAACAGGTCGAAGAGGAGAAGACGGCGTCGCAGATCGTGGACACCCTGAAGATGAACGGCGACAGCACCGCCGGGCTCCTCCTCTTGGACCGCGAGTTGGGCAGCCGCGATTCCTCTGCCGTGTAGGTTTGGGGCCGGGAGGCGATAATCATGGCGGACGAGTTCGATGTAGTGGTCCTGGGAGGCGGCAACGCCGCTTACTCCTTCGCGTTCCGAGCGGTTTCACTCGGGATGAGCGTTGCCATGGTCGAGCGGGACAAGGTCGGTGGCACGTGTCTGCATCGCGGATGCATCCCGACGAAAGCCCTCCTTCATGCGGCGGAGCTCACCGATGAGATCAACCATGCTGGTGACTTCGGCATCCTCGTCGGCGAGCCTCAGGTCGACTGGGGCAAGGTCCTTAGCTTCAAGGACTCCGTCGTCGGACGCATGTACAAGGGCCTCTCGGGTCTCGTTGCCAAGCGCAAGATCGAGCTCGTCGAGGGTGAGGGTGTGCTCACCGATGCGAAGACGATCACGGTGACGGGAGCCGGTGGGCAGCGGAAGCTGACCGGCAAGAAGGGCATCGTCGTCGCTCCCGGTGCCACTCCTCGTGATCTGCCATTCATCCGCTGCGACGGTGACAAGGTGCAGAACTCCGATCACGGCCTCGTCGCCGCGGATATCCCCTCGTCCGTGATCGTGGTCGGCGGCAACTACATCGGACTCGAGTTCGCCAGCATCTACAAGTCGTTCGGGGCTGAGGTGCAGGTCGTGGAGATGCTCGACCGCATCGCACCGGCCGAAGACTCTGATATCTCCGAGGGGCTCTACAAGCTCCTGCAGAAGCGTGGCATCAAGTTCCATCTCGGCGTGACGGTGTCGGGCGCGAGCGTCACGGACTCTGGCGTCGAGGTCGAGATCGAGAAAGAAGGTGCCCCACAGAAGCTGACCGCCGATCGGATGTTCGTTGCCATCGGTCGAGCTCCGCGCACCGAGAAGATCGGTCTCGAGGAGGTCGGGGTCAAGACGGACAAGGGGTTCATCGTGGTGGATCAGCGATTCCGCACCTCCGTCGAGGGTGTTTACGCGATCGGTGACGTGGTGCACATCCCCGACGCCAAGTGGCCTCACCCACAGCTCGCCCACGTAGCTTTCATCGAGGGCATCAAGCTCGCCGAGGTCATCGCCGGCGAGTCACCGGCGCCCGTCGACTACCGCAACATCCCCCACGTCATCTATTGCCAGCCCGAGGTTGCCGCCGTCGGTCTCACCGAGGAGAAGGCGAAGGAGGCCGGCATGGAGGTCGTTACCAAGCGCTACCCGTTCTCCGCTAATGCCCGGGCTCTCATGCTCGGCGGGGGGCAGGGTTTCGTGAAGACCGTTGCAGAGAAGGATGGTGCCGTCGTCGGCGTCCACATGATCGGGCCTCGCGTTTCCGACCTGATCTCCGAAGCGATGCTCGTGACTTCTTGGGAGGCATTCCCGAACGAGCTGGCCGAGATCATCCACCCCCACCCCACCCTGTCCGAGGTAGTAGGGGAGACCTTCCTAGATCTGGCCGGCAAACCCCTCCACGGCTAACTTTCGTTCTTTTGTATGTGGATGCTGCAGAGGAGCATCCCTGTACAAGAGAATGGCTATTCCTCGCATTCGTTCTTGGTTTCGGCGTTCAGGCACAGGTCGAAACCCAGGCCCCCGTTGGTGTCGTCGATCCCAGCCTGAGCATCGATGATGTCGTCGCCCTCGGCCCCCAGCAACGTGTCATCGCCGTCACCCCCGCGCATGATGTCGTTCCCGGCGGCGCCTTCTAGGCGGTCGGCGCCGTCACCACCTTGTAGGTCGTCGTTCTCCGTGCCGCCGAGCAGGGAGTCGTCTCCTGCGTCACTGCTGATCAGATCGCGTCCGGCGCCGCCGAGCAAGCTGTCGTTGCCCTCGCCACCGAACAACGTGTCGGCGTCGAGGGTGTTGGTGTCGGTTCCAGGCCCTAGCGGGAACCCGCGGAGGATGTCGTCGCCTTCCCACCCGAGCATCTCGTTAGGACCGGCGTCGCCCACGAGGATGTCGTCTCCCGAGGACCCGGAAACGTTCTCGATGGCCACCACAGTGTCGGTGCCCTGGCCGGTCGCCTCGTCGGCCGAAAGATCGACGGTCACAGCCTCTACTCCGGGGAACACGGCGAGGTCTATCCCTTCTTCGCCATCGAGGCTGTCGTCGTCAGACCCACCGTCTAGCTCATCTGCGCCCAACCCACCGATCAGCCCGTCGTTCCCAGCCTCCCCGATGAGCACATCGTTGCCGCTATCCCCCTGCAGGGCGTCGTCGCCCGACCCTCCCAGAATGATGTCGCTGCCGGGGCCTGCGTCGATCGTGTCGCTGCCCTCGGGGGAGTCGCCATCACCGTGGATGCCGTCGTGCCCGTCGCCCGCAGTGATCGTGTCGTCCCCGCCGCCGCCGTAGATGACGTCATCGCCTTCTGTGGAAGTGATCGTGTCGTTACCGCCGCCACCGAACTGTTGGTTCGCGCCCGAGAGCGTGTCGTCACCTCCGCCACCGACTTGGTAGCCGCTGCCGGTGAGTCGGTCGGCGCCCTCGCCCCCGGAGAGTGCTCCGCCGCTCGTAGAGCTGAGGACGTCGTCACCCGCACCTCCCAGCAGCGTGCCGTGACTGTCGCCGGCTTCCATCGTGTCGGCGAACTTCGAACCGATCACTTGGGTTATCCGGATCAGCTGGTCCACTCCGTGCCCGCGCACCGTTCCGGTAGTGAGGTCGACCGCGACGGCTTGCGGCGCTTCCGTGTAGTCCACCGTCGCACTGTCCTTGCCGCCGCTGATCCGATCGTCGCCTCCACTTGTAAGCACAGTGTCGATCCCGGCTCCCGCGTTGACCTTGTCTTTGCCGTCGCCGGGCTCGATGAGGTCAGCCCCTTTGCCCCCGCAGATCAAGTCGTCCCCGCCCTTCCCCACGAGAGTGTCTTTGCCGCCCAGACCGACTATGACGTCCGCCCTGTCGGTCCCGATCAGCCGATCGTCCTTCTCGGTTCCGATGAGGTTCGGTCGCCTCCCGAAGCAGTCAGGCGTGGGGGCAGCGGAGGCAGGGAGGAGGTTGGTGCCCAACTGGAGGACGGCGACGAGCGTCAGGATCTTGGCCTTAGTGGACACTTGTTCTCCCCTTTGAGTTTTGGCGGCGACCTTACAACCGCGGCAGGGTGTCGGGCCGGGTAACCTTGGCCCGCGGCTGGGGGGTCCGCTCCGTCGGTCGATTTCTCCACAAGGGAGGGTTTGTCGAACATGGGCACCGAGATCAAGATGCCGCAGCTGGGCGAAACGGTCGTCGAGGGCACCATCACTCGTTGGCTGAAGAAGGAGGGGGACTCGATCTCGGAGGACGAGCTCCTCGTCGAGATCTCGACCGACAAGGTCGACTCGGAGGTCCCTCCCACCACTTCGGGCGTGATCCAGAAGATCCTCGTTCCCGAGGGCGAGACCGT
>JBKJYP010000029.1:0-15329 GCA_046715695.1 Actinomycetota bacterium
GCTCTGTGCCTGCACTGCTTCCGTCGAACCCATCCTCAAGCCGGCAAGCGAACTCACTGGCACCCCAACCCCGGCTCCTGGCGAGTCGGGAGAGCCCATCTTCGATGCGGATGACGACGTTCTGACCGTTGCCATACGCGAGCCTGCAACCCTCGATCCGATGCTGATAGCTAACCCGGGTGCGGTACTCGTTGCTCGCCAGATCTTCGAGGGATTGACGAAATGGGATCCGGTGGAGGAAACAGTGGTCCCGGCTGCCGCTGAAGGATGGACCGTCGGGAACGGTGGGCACACCTTCATCTTCCGTCTTAGACCCGGCATGACGTTCCACAATGGAGCGCCCGTAACGGCTTCTGATTTCATCTATGCCTTCGATCGCATCGCGCAGAAAGCCAGCGCCTCTGAGATCGCCTACACGCTCGAGCCCGTGCTGGGCTTCGCCGAAGTCAACGGATCGGGTAGGAGCGACCATCTCGCCGGATTGACGGCGCCCAACGACCTGACCCTCATCATCGAGTTGAGCACCCCTTACCAGGACCTACCTGCGGTGTTGACGCACCCGGGTCTCGTCCCGCTGCCGGTCGATGCGGTGACCGATTACGACACCTTCCTCGCCTCGCCCACAGGGAACGGCCCCTTCGAGATGGCCACGGAGTGGTTCTCGGGAGCCCCCATCGAGTTGAAGGCGTTCACCGGATCAGTCGAGACCCCGGAGCTCGACGGCATCAGGTTCCTTCCCTATCCGGATGCGGCCGCTTCCTGGTTGCGATTCGTGGACGGTGAGATCGATGTCGCCGAGGTCCCACAAGGCCAGATAGAAGAGGCAGCCGGAACGGTGGGGGAGCGCGGTTTCGAGTCGTTCCTCTCGGGCTATTACCTGGGTTTCAACCTCGATGCGCCCGAGATCCAACAGATCAGCCTGCGGAAGGCGATCAATCTCGCGATCGACCGAGATCGCATCTCGAGATATGTCTTCAAGGGCAACATGCAGGCTCCCCGGGGCATCGTCCCCGTCGGGATGCCCGGCTTCGGAGAGAACCTGTGCGTCGGGTTGTGCGAATACCAACCCGAGGCGGCCGAGCGCCTCGTGGCGCGCCTCCCGGCGGCGCGCCGCGATGTGTTCATCCAGTACGACGAGGGGGTTTCTCATCGCCGGGCCATGGACATGATCAAGCGGAACCTCGAGGCCGTCGGACTCACGGTTCATCTGACCTCGTTCGAGTTCCCTCAATACCTGAGGCTCCTGCGTGAGTCCAAACAGTCGATCTACCGTTTCGGGTGGCTGGCCGAGTTCCCCTCGCCCGACGTCTTCCTGTCTGCTCTTTTCGGGTCGGAGTCGATCGACAACTATTCGAACTTCTCATCCGGTGAGGTGGAAGACCTGCTCGGCCAGGCCCATGCCGAGCCCTCCGAGGGAAGGCGGACCCAGCTCTACATCGCCGCCGAGAAGGCGATCCTGTCATCGGTGCCGATCGTGCCTATCGGTTCCTTCCTGACGCACTGGGCCGCCCAGCCGTGGGTCCGTAGCATCGAGTTCGACACCCAGGGTGGGTTCGATGCCCTCGATATCGCGATCGACCGTGAGGGTTAGAGGACTCGCACTCGCTCTCACCCTTGCGCTCGCGGGAGGCGCGTGCACCGATGGTGGAGGCGACCCCCCCTCCGGTTCCGAGGAGACACCACCCCCTCGTCGTGGCGGCGCCGTCACCCTCGGTGTCCTCGGCGCTCCTCCGACGCTCGACCCCTACTCGCCACAGGCCACCGACCTGACCAGAGCATTGGCGAGGCCGGTGTATCCGTCCCTATTCCGTTTCTCCCCTGACGGCGAGGCGGACCCTTATCTGGCCGAATCATGGGAGCGCGACGGCGAGAAGCTGCAGGTTCGCCTCGTTCCTGCTGAGTGGAGCGACGGCACTCAGATCACAGCGCAAGACGTTGTGGCATCGATGGAGCGCGCCATCCCTCCCTCCGGTTTCGCTGCCTTCGGCAGAGCTCGAGCGGAGGGAGACTCGACCGTCGAGTTCACCGGCGTGCCTGAGGACTGGCGCGTCCAGCTCGCGCGGGTCGCGCTGATCCTGCCGGACGGTGAGGCGAAAGCCCCGGACGGCATCTCAGGAGGACCGCTGAAGATCGAAGAGGTCACCGCCGGTTTGGAGATCGTGTTCGCGCGCAACGAGGCGCCACCCGGAGACGCGGCTCTGCTCGATCGCGTGACTGTCCAGTTCGTCCAAGCTCACGACATCATGCTGAGCCTGCTGGACCGGGGTGAGCTCGACATCGCGCTCGTCCCGTCCTCGGTAAACCTGGATGACAGGCTGGGATCACTCGATCTCGAGCATGCTGATGCACTCGGTTGGGAGATGGTCCGGCTGGGCTTCAACCAGCGCTCCTTGACCGAGGCCGATCGGCGGGCGATCGGCTCCGCGCTCGACCGCCCTCTGTTGGTGGGGAGCCTGGTGCGCGACGACGGGCGTCTCTCGAACTCGATCTTCGCTTTCCCCGGCCCGGGTGGCGACGACGGTCCCTGGTCGAGGGCTGCCGGTCCCGTCACAGGAGCTCCCGACTTCTCGATGGCCGCTCCCGCGGGTGACGAGATGCTGACGCTCATGCAGAGGGCCATCTACGAGCAGTTGAAACGGGCCGGGATCTCGGTGGACGTGGTGGCGGCGGACCCGGCGATCTTCTATGGCCATTGGCGCACCGAAGGCCCTTCCGACTCCTTCCTCAAGCGCGTCTCGAACGGGCCCGGTGCCGCGGGAGAACGGGGCGCGTTCGAGGCCTACACCGTTGTCCCCATCGCCCAGGTGGAGACCGTCATGGCGTGGCGCCCGGGGGTGGAGGGCATCGAGGTCAATCCGACCTTCGAGGGACCTCTCTGGAACGTGGAGAGCTGGTACCTGAGCGATTAGGGCAGGAGGCATGACCCGCGGGCCGAAACCAGTATCCATGGGTCTGAAGAGGTGGGTTGTTGCCGTCGCGTCCATCGCTCTTGTCGCTGCCGTTTTCGCAGCTCAGGCGGGGGCCGGAGCCAAGACCAACGTCCGCTCCGGTGGGCGAGCGGTCGCCCATCATGAAGGCGGAGCAAAGATCGGCGGCGCCATCGCCAAGAAGGCCCCCGACGCCGCGCTCGATGCCATAGGTCTCAACGCGTCCGAGCCGACCCTCGGTGTCACCGATGACGGCGACGTCTTCTACACCGCCTTCCAGACCAACACGCGCATCGAGGTCGTCCGATCGGCCGATGAGGGCGAGACCTGGAAGGTCGTGTCCCCAAGCTTCGCTCCCGGGCGCAATGCGCAGCTCCTGTCCCTCGATCCCTATCTCTATGTCGACCCTCGCACCGACCGTGTCTTCACGATCGACCTCACGGTCGCCTGTGCCTACCTCAGCTACACCGACGACAAGGGCGAGACCTGGACCACGAACCCGCTCGCTTGCGGTCGTCCGGTCAACGATCATCAGACGCTGTTCGCCGGCCCTCCGTCGATCAGCCCCATGAGCGTCTACCCCGATGTCGTCTATTACTGCTGGAACGACATCGGCAGTTCCTCTTGCTCGAAGTCACTAGACGGAGGCATCAGCTTCATACCGGCCGGTACCGCGTTCCCGGGCTACAACGGTGGGGGCGATGGTGGCGGCGTCGCAGGACAGCAGGTGGACGGTTTCTGCGGAGGGCTCCACGGCCACGGACATGTGGGCCCGGACGGCACCGTCTACATCCCCCGGGGCTACTGCGGGCAGCCCTGGCTGGCGATGAGCCACGACGAAGGACTGACATGGGAGCGGGTCCAGGTCGCCAACAATGGGATCGCCTCGCACGAGGCGGGCGTCGCCACCGACAAGAAGGGCAACATCTATTACACCTGGATCGGGGGAGACGACCGCCTCCCATACTTAGCGGTGTCCAAAGACGGCGGTAAGAAGTGGTCCAAGCCGATGATGATCGGCCCCCCCGGACTCAGTGAAGCCAACCTCCCCGGGATCGACGTCGGCAAGCCGGGGGCCGTGGCGGTCGTCTACATGGGAAGCGAGAACTCTCCGGGACCCCCCTTCCGGACCGCGCCGCCATGCGTCAACGTGTTTCCTTGCCGTTTCATCCCCGACGGTTACGAGGATGTGACCTGGAACGGCTATCTCACGATCACCGAGGACGTGTTCGCCAAGAACCCCGTCTTCTACTCTGCCACCGTCAACGACAAGAGAGAGCCGCTCGTGACCATGGATTGTGGGCCGGGTCGCTGCCAGGACGTGCTCGATTTCATCGACGTCGTCATCGGGTCGGACGGGACCACGTGGGGCGCCTTCGTGGACTCCGATCGGAACGGGGCAACCATCATCGGCAACGGCCTGGTCGGACACCTCACGGGGGGCCCAAGGCTCCGCTGATCTGTTTTACCGCTCGCCTAGCCGACCGGCTCTGGAGACCCCGTATCATCTGTCCGGCCCTGGCCACTCACCAGGGTTTGAACGCCTTGTCACGTCGAAGTGGCGGAATTGGTAGACGCGCTAGGTTGAGGGCCTAGTGCCCTTTACGGGGCGTGGGGGTTCAAGTCCCCCCTTCGACACGAAGTAAAACCGTGAGCTGTGGCACGAGGTGGATGAGGTCCTCCGCTACCAGAACGCAGCAACCGCGACGCCTTCCGGTTTCCTCTGAGGCCGGCGTCTTGGGGTAAAGAACCAAGAACCCCCCTGCGCTCGGTAGGTGGTCGGCAGTCAGTTGGTTGCCGGGGCCGTAGTCCCCGAACCCATAGCCGGGATCGCCTGGAACCTGGAAGTCATCTATGACCACCACGTACTCGGTCCAGTTCTCAGCGATGGTCGCGACTTCTTCCCTTACGGGAAGGTCATCGTGAACATGAGCATCTAGGTAGAAGAATGCTTGTTTCTTGGGGACCGCGGGATCGACGGCGAGGGTACGCAGGAAACGCCGGGAGTCGTCTAGATAGATGTGAGTCCGCTGGTCCTCTTTGAACCTCCGCCTCGAATAGTAAAAGAACCTCGGAAGAGCCTCGACTGTGTAGATGGGTGCATCGGTGAGGTTCCGGAAGAACTCGGTAGAGGTGCCCCGGAAAGTGCCTGTCTCGACCACAACCTCCAAGGCGAAGGTTCGGAATAGCTCCTTGACCATCTCTTGCCTGGCTAGCTGCCCGTTGAAAGGCCCGCCGTACGAAGTTTTGAAGGATGGCCGGAGTCGATCGAGGCCGGCGGCCAGCCGACCGGGGAGGATGCTCATCAGCCTCTCGTAGTACCGACCGCCACGACCGTTGAGGATGGACACCCATGAACCCTAGGTCCTCACCAACAGTCGGTTCCCGGAGGGGTCGGACGTCCGGAGCCCGCGTTCGTCCCGGGAATGTTCCCTCCCCGCCCTTCCGAGGGCTGCACCGATCCGGTGTAGTTCCGTTCGGTCCGGCACCACGACCTCGTAGTGCTCCAAGCCCCGGGTCCCGGGTGGGGGAGGGCCCGAACCCCGACTGACCCACGTGTTTAGGCCCAGGTGGTGGTGATAGCCACCGGCGGAGACGAAGAGTGCCCCTGGATAGCCCCGGACGGTCACGTCGAAGCCCAGGATCCCTGAATAGAACGCCTCGGTCTCCTCGAGCTCGGAGACCTGGAGATGCACGTGGCCCATGTGGGTTCCGGGTGGCATCCCCTCGCCCAGGCCAGCGCGTTCGGAAAGGATGCCGTCGATGTCGAGTGGCAGCGTCGCCATCGCGATCTGATCCCCGTCGTAGGTCCACTCGTCCCGGGGCCGGTCGCGGTAGAGCTCGATCCCGTTGCTTTCGGGGTCGTCGAGATACATCGCCTCGCTCACGAGGTGGTCCGAAGCTCCGGTGAAGGTCCAGCCGGAGTCCAGAACCCGCCTGATCGCATCGGCAAGCGAGGGTCTGTCCGGCACGAGGATGGCGAGATGGAAAAGTCCCGTGGCTCGGTTCGGCCGTGGGGGAGCCTCTTCATCGCCGATCAACTCGACCAGCACGTCGCCGTCGATACCGAGCCGAGCGGTCTCATCGTCGCCGCCGATCTCTTGAAGCCCGATAGAGCGTTCGTAGAACGCCCTCATCGCGGGGAGGTCGCCGACCCTGAGGCTAACGGCACCCATGCTGGTTCTCGCGTCGATCGGCATACCTGGGTTCAAACACCCGGTGCCATCAGGTGCTTCCCGGGGTCTAGGACAGATGGGCCTAGGACAGAGGGCGGAAAATGAGCAGCGTGTTACTTGTGGAAGAGAAGGAACAGCAGTGACTTCTTCACAGATGAATCCGTGGAAGCTGACATCCCCGACCCCTCCTTCATGCCCAACTCATCCCAGCTCGGCCAAGATCTGAAAGCCCGTCGACGATCTCACGGAGGGCCGCCATCGCATCCTTGCGGGCCATCTGCTGCGGCGGAGGCTCGACCGCCATCACGCCGATCAGGTCGAGTGAAGGCTTGACCTCCTCGATGGCTTCCTCGATCGCGATCGCGAGCTCTTCGGCGTGCTCCTCGATCGCCTCTCCGTTGACCAACAGCAATCCACCTTCGAAGGCTGCCAGGAACTCCTGCTCCTCCGGAGAGAAGAGGGCTTCGATCGCGGGAGAGACAGGAAGTGGAGAGATCGCCGTAGGAGGTGGGGCCATCGCTGCCGGTGCCAGCTCGGTCTCGGACTGGACCGCCGTTGGGATACCCCAGAGATCGCCTTCCAAGGACTCGATCCCCTCGGCTTCGTAGTAGTCGAGATCGTCGAGCTGGCCACCCCACGCTGTCACGATCGCTCGTGCGTCCTCGTGGGTGATCGACAGTGCGCCGGTGTCCTGGATCTCGTAGAGGACCGACCCGCCACGGTGCCATCTCATGTCGCCGGGGTGCTGTGTGTAACCCTCGACGTCTCCGCCTTGCGACACGACTCGGTAGACAGTCTTCGGTTCGAGGAGGCCGTAGTAGGTGATCAACTTCATGTCGTCCGGCCCCCTTCCTGGTCTCGGTCTGGTCTCGGTCTGGTCTCGGTCTGCTGTCTTCTTGCCGACAGTTTCATTATCGGGCGAGCAGCGCGAAAGCTTGAATGGTGCTTTAGGACAGGAAAGCGAAGAGCCCGAGACCGGATGAGAGAGCCAGGAAGAAGGCTCCGAGCCATAGCCCCACCTTCCCGATCGGGCCTTCCCCGACCACTCCCGCAAGACCCAGGAGGACCGCCGCAGCGGCCAGCATCGAGAGGGCGAAAACGGCTCGATCGGCTTGCCTGCCTAACGATTCTGCGCTGTCGACCTGGGCATTCTGGAGTTCGACCGCCCTCACGGCAGCCCCCAGCCCAGAGCTCAGGAGCTCGGCCGTGTGGGCATCCAGACCGTCTGCCTCTGTTGGGAGACGGGACATCGATCTGGCGATCGAGCCCGATCGAGAGCTTGCCAACGCGTCGGCCTGAGCCAGGGCCCCCTCGAACCCAGACAGGGCCCCCGCCCGCAAAGAGACGAGGTTCCTCGCGGCGGATCTGAGACCCTGCCCGATGGCGGAGCGTTGCGCGCTCAGTGAGAAAACGAAGTAAGGCGCAGACCCTGCTGTCGATTCAGAGACTTGCACCGAGTAACGCGCGGCGAGCATCAGTGCGCGGTCCTGATCACCACTTGCTTTCGATTCCATCGTTGCGAGAAGTGAAGCAACCACTGCAGCGATGCCGACAAGTGTCGCCAATCTTCTTTCGAACCGCGTCTGTCCCGTTTGCGCTGCGATCTCGACATCCATCTAGAGAGTGACCTCAACGGTTAACGCCGCGATGACCCCCGCCGCGAGGAAGAAGGCACCGAGGGTGATGAAGCGACGACGCCAAGCCGGGAAGCTCTTCCCCAGAGCGCTGAGGAGGAAAGCGAGGCCGATCGGGATCGTGCAAGCGATCATGGCGGTCGCCTTCTCGGACAGCGCATCGCCTTTCACCTGGCGAGCATCCGGATCCAGTGCTAGGAGTTCAGGATCCTCGGCGAGGACGTCTCCGAAATGGGCTGCGAGATCGAACCCGCCGCCCTCGAGCGCATAGGCCTCATCGGCCGCATCGATCGCCATCTCGACGGAATCCGCATAGTCGCCTTCGGTTGCCGATTCGAAGATGAGCGCCTTCCTGATCAAGCCCCTGTAGTCCGTAGCGGTCCGCAGCAGCGCCTCGGCACGGGAGCGGGCCAGCACGGCATCGAATACGGCCAACCCCTCATCTACATATACGTAGCGGATGACCTCGGACCGGGCCGCCGTCCTTTTGACCTCTGTGCGGAGGGCATGCTGCCATTCAGAGCTCGCCGATCCCGAAAGTAGAGATGCTCTCCCGGCGAATAGTGCGGCGAGGATCGCAGCAGCTGCGAGCAGGATCGCCGGGCCTACGCCCTCGTTCCGTTCTTGAACGACGAGTTGTGGCTCTTCTGCCTGCATCTGTCAGTGAGCGTCGGCCCGCGGGATGATGACCTCTTGCGCGATCAGCTTGATCGCAGCCGCGAAGGGGATGGCCATGAGGGCGCCCACGAAGCCCAAGAGGCTGGCGCCGATCAACGCAGAGAGAAGGACCGCGGCCGGCGAGACGTCGACGGCCCGTGTCATGATCTTCGGAGCCACCACGTAGTTCTCGACCTGCTGATAGATGAGGAAGTAGACGAGCGTGATGATGCCGAGCCCGGTCGAGGCGAAGAAGGCGACGATGGTGGCCGGAACCGCACCCAGTGTGGCCCCCACGAGCGGGATCAGGTCCGCTATGGCGACCCATAGGGCCAGAGCCACCGGGAATGGGACGCCCGCGATCGTCAAGAAGATGAAGGCCAGGGTTCCGGCGATCAGCGAGATGAAGATGTTCCCGGCTACGTAGCCACCGACCTTCTCGAGGATGGGATCGAGGAGCTCTCCCACCCGGTCTCGTTGACTCGCGGGGACGAGCTTCAAGGTCCCGTCTCGCAGGTTCCCCAGGCTCAGTAGGAAATAGATCGTCAAGACGATCACCGTCACGCCGTTGAAGAAAGCGCTCATCACCGAGCCTGCGATGCCCAAGACCTTGCTGAAGGACCCTCCGATCATGTCTGGTACGTCACCGGCCGTCTGCTTGATCTTCTCGGAGATGTTGTTGTCTTCGAGGAAGGAGGCGAGGCGGGGGTTGTTCTCGCCAAGGTCCTCCACGTAGCCCGGGACGTTCGTAGCGAAGCTCGAGATCTGTCTGACCAACGGGGGCACGACGGCAGCGAAGAAACCTCCGAGGAATAGGACGATCACCAGGAAGATCCCGGCCACCACCTGACCGCGCGAGAGCCTGCCGCGGTCGAGCTTGCGGACGACCGGATCCAGTCCGACTGCCAAGAAGGCGGCGACCAGGGCGAGGATCAGCACGTTGCGGACCAGGAAGATGGCCTGGAACACGAGCAGGGTGAGGACTACCGTCACTACGATCCGGATGACGGTCCCGGTAGATGGCCCGGCCGGCCGCGCCTTGACAGCAGCTCTTGTGGGCATAGGTGAATGCCAACACGGATCCCCCCGGCCCGCCCGGATTTGCGCCCCGGGCGGAGGCTTGATAAACGTGAAAGCTCCGGGATCGATCGCAGGCGGATCGCATGTAGAGGGAGGCAGGGTGGATCAAGTCTTGATCGCTTCGGGGGCGGGCGCCGATTCTGGTTTCGCCCTTGCTCTCACCGTCTTGGTGGCACTCATCTATCTGTTCTTGGTCCGCCTGCTGGATCTCAACGAGAAGGAACCCCTTTGGGGTCTGGCCCTCGCCATGACCGCAGGGGGGGTGATGGCCGGGCTGCTCCCGATCTTCGTCGATAGCGGGGTCCAGCTGGATGCCTTCGGCTCGTCCCTGAGCGAGAGTATCGCCGTCTTCGCCGCCCTCCTCGTCGTCATGGCGATCTTCAACGGGATCGCGGGGCTTCGGGGTTGGTCCGAGGTGAATGGGCTGATGGACGGTGTCGTCTACGGAGTGACCGCCGGTCTGGGCTTCGCCACCGGACAGGTCTTCATCCACCAGCTGACGGTCGCATCGAGCTCTGCGGCGATCGCCGGGGGGAGCAACCTGACCGTTCTGTGGTCGACGTTGCTGTTCGGTCTTCGACACGGATTGTTCGGAGGCATCATCGGCGCAGGTTTCGGGCTCGCAGCAGCAGCGCGTTCGCGGGGGCAACGGATCCTCGCGCCCCTAGGGGCACTTGTCGGAGCGATCATCGTGCACGCCGTGTACTTCTTGATGACCCATGGATCGGCGGCCGGGGGGCAGGGCAAGCTCCTGAACACGCTCGCCTACGTGATCCCGCTCGGGATCGTCGTTGTCTTGGTCGTCGTCTCTCTTGGGAAGGAGAAGACGGCCATCACCGAAGAGCTCGAAGGTGAGACCGCGTCCGGAGTCATCACAGCCGACGACATGGCGCTCCTGAACTCCCAGAGCCAGCGTCGCTCCCGGTACCTGCAACACCTGTTCAGGGGCGATCTCGACGGCTGGCAGCAGCTGCGAACGCTCCACAACCGCCAGGTCCAGCTCGCGCTCGCGAAGAGGCGGGTCGCGACCGAGACCGACCCGGACCGGAAAGCGCGTGCTGCGGCCGAGGTCGACCAACTGAGACGTGCGGTCATCGCCGCCCGGTCTTCGGTGCCGAGTACCGGCGCCGTCGCGGGGGAGGGGGGCGCATGATGGCCCGCCAGTGCACGAGCTGCGGTACCGAGATCGGCCCCGGCATCAACTTCTGCCCGAACTGCGGTACGCCGGCCCCCGCGGAGGCTCCTCCTCCCGAGGTCCAGCCTCAGCAGCCCGCGCCCGCTCCCATCCCTATCGAGCAGACCGCTCCGATGCAGCCATCTCCCGCCTACTACGATCCGACCGCGCAGGGCGGTGGACCTGTGTGGACACCTCCCCCGGGAGGCACCCCGATGGCAGCGGGTGGCGGCGGAGGGATGGGGACCTCCGGCAAGATCGCCGCGGCGGTCGGAGCCCTGGTCCTGATCGGAGGGTTAGCCGCAGGGGCGAAGGTACTCACGTCCAAGAAAGAGGACAGGACGACACCCGTATCCACCATCGGAGGCCCGGCCCCCACGGTTCCTGCGCCGGCTCCTACCGGCTCGACGGCTGCTCCCGCGCCCACGTCGGCACCTACCTCAGCACCTCCGCCGGTCGAGCCGACCACCGAGCCGGAGCCTGCGCCGGAGTCGGGGTCGGTCGCAGAGGTCATCCCACAAGAGGTCGGTAAGTGGAGTGCGGTAGATGCCCAGCCGGCACCGGATGTGGCCGCGAACTGGGGTGCGAACGACGCGATCACCGTGACATATGTCAAGCCGAACGGCGCGTCGCTCGGAGCGATCTTCGCTGCCTACCCATCGGCGGATGACGCTTATGGGACGGTCGACGCCCTCGCCGAAAGCTTGACGGGCGCGGGGTATCAGATCGTGGAGGCCTTCGACCTCACCCTCGATAGCGGGGAGGTGATCGGCCGCGTCGACGTGCTCGAGGGCCCGGACACGATCGTTTTCTGGAGTAATGGACCGTTCCTGATCTCGGCCGAAGGGACCTCCGGGGATGTCCAAGAATTCTTCCAACGATCGCCTATCTAGACCTTGGATGCGCCCGGACCGCCGCCAGAAGAGCGGGCATCAACAGCCGCAGAGGTAGCAGAAGAGGCGGAGGCCGAAGACAATCTGCAAGTGGCGGTTGGTATCGCCATCGCAGTGACGTCGATCCTGGGTGCGATCTTTGCGTGGCAGGCTGCCGTGTTCTCGAACCGGTCGGCCGACCTCGAACAGCTGGGCACGCAGCAGACCCTGCGTGCCCAGCAACTGCAGGGGGATATCGAGGGAGCCGTCAGCCAGGACCTCAGGCTGTTCGGCTCTTACCAGGAGTACGTCAAGAACTGGCGCCTCCTGCAACGCGATTCCGAGCGGCTCGCCCGCCGCGACGAGCAGGTATCTGAGACGCTCTCTCAGGAGGCCAAGGCTCAGCTCTCGCTCGCCCGAAGCCTGCTGCCGTTGTTCGCCTACCAGCCGTACCATCCCGGGAGCTCGGAGAAGAACGGCGACCTCGAGTACTTCAAGGAAGACGCGGTGCTCGCTCTCACGCCGATCGAGCTGCAAGAGCTGAACCCGACCAAGACGTTCGACGAAGCGGACGCTCTTCAGTCGCGAGCGCTGAAGCTCGAAGGGACGACCGCCCTGTCTATCGTCGGTTTGGTCTTCCTCACTTTGGCGGCCTTGATCGACTCCGGCATCCGGCGCCTGCTTGCGATCGGTGGGGCGACGGTCTCCGCGGTGAGCATGGGCCTGTTCGTGTTCGTGGAGTGGGTCGCTTAAGCCATGGCGTCCGAGCTGACGGAGCTGGCCAAGGAGAAACCATCCGAGCGGATCGCGAAGGTGGCCACCCTCCTTGCGGTGCTGACCACGCTCGCGGCCGCGATGAGCGCCTACTTCCTCAACGTCGCATCGAACCGTGGCGGGGATGCCGCCCTCGAAGCCCAGCTGCTCGGTATCCAGTCCACCTCAGGGCTCTTCAGCGAGCAGCGTGAAGCCCAACTCGATTTCTCGACGTTCGTCCTGGCGGAGAAGCACCGCACGCAAGCGGCGACCGCGTACCAGTCGGGGTTCTTCTCCGACGATCCCAAGTTCGGTCTGGAGCAGGCACGGTGGTTCGCTATATCGAGGCGCACCCAAGAGATGACCACTCTCACGATCGAGGATAGAGAGAAGGATCCAACCTTCCCGAACCGTTTCTTCCTCGAGGCCGGTCAGGAGTCACGCCGGCTGAGCGCCCTTCAAGACGCGAAGAACGAAGAGTCAGGGGCTTGGTCGTCACGTCGATCCACATACACAGCGATCCTGACGATGCTCGCGGTTGCGCTGTATCTATTCGGCCTGTCGGGTGCGCTGAAACACAGAGTGCGGAAGCTGTTCCTCATCATGGCGATCGGGTTGTTGTCGACCGCCACCTCATGGAGCGTCCTAACGGCGATCGACACCCCCGAGCCCGCTTCTGCCGAAGCTGCGGACGAGTTCGCGGCCGGAGAGGTTGTCCTCGAAACCGCGACGACGCCGGAGGATCTCAGAGAAGCTATCGCTCATTTCGATCGCGCGATCGAATTGAGACCGACGTTCGCACGCGCTTACCTGGATCGCTCGACGGCCACTTTCGCAGCGGGGACCCAGCACGCAGGTCAGTACCTGACGATCGCCGACCCCGCTTCCATCACGGCATCGAACGCCGACCTGGCGAAGGCCTACGAGCTGGGATTGCGCGATAGCCGGGTGGTCGGTGGGTTAGGGCACGGCTATTTCCTGAAGGGGCTCGAAACGGATGACGCGGCTCTGTTCGACGAGGCGATCCGTCTCGCTCGAGAAGCGATCGGGATCAATCCCCAGGAACCTTCGTTCCGATTCAATCTCGCCCTCGCCTTGCTGGCCTCCGGAAGAACAGATGAAGCGAAGGCCGCTTATGAGGAGGCGGCCCTCCATGCCGTCTACGCCGACGTCGAAGAGCGCCGGGTCCGCCCAGGCGGCCAATTCGTTCTCTCCGGTGCTCTCACAGATCTCAATCTGTTGGAAGAGGAACGACCGGGGCTCGCCGAAACGATCTTGGCGACGAAGGAAGCGATCATCGGTCCGGTCACGGCCGGAACGATGGAAACCGTTACATCAGACGCAAGCGCCGGCGGGTTCGAGGCCCAGGTCTTCGCGAGCGAGGTGCAGGTGCGGATCGACGAGATCCCCAACTATGACCTCGATCGAGATGTCATCTCGGTCCAGTGGTACTTCCATCCGCAAGGCCAACCGTGGACCAGCATGCCCGAGGTCTCCGGGCGCAGCTATCCCCTGGAGGATGTTGCCGCAGGCATCTTCTTCGATCTTCGGAGCTACCTGACGCTCACGTTTCCCCCTCGATGCATAGAGCCCGGCCGGTACAAGGTCGAGGTCTACATGAACGGCAAGCTGTCGGGGGCGGCGGAGGTCGAGGCTCCTTTCGGATCTCTCACGGCGAGGACCAACCCCGAGCTCAACGCGGTCTTCTGTGCTCCCTCGGACTGGGGACCTGCCCCCGACGTCCGATCCGGTTTCTCAGCCGGATACGCCTCGCCGGACGGGGAGAGCGGTGGGTACGTCTATCGCTTCGATCGGGGGTTGCAGTTCTTGGATCCCAAGAGGCGCACCCACACCCTGCTGAACATCCTCGTGAAGAACATCGGGTTGTGGCCGTCCAAACCGGTCTTCTATTCGACCTCTGTCAGCGACTACTTCATGGGTTTCGAACACTCGAAGGTCACGTTCTATTCGTATGAGGGCGGTCGCATCGTCGCCGGAACCGGATATGACCAGGGGTCGGTGGTTATCGCCGTCGTATTCGGGCCCGGTGACTACGTCGACACGACTGCTGGGCTCGGGGTCTTCGACTCCTTCGCTCCCTATCTGTTCTAGCTATTCCGGGGGCTGGACCCCGATGACGCGGACGACTTCGTCACTGTCGCCCTTCTTGCAGGTCAGCTCGTTCCTCCCCGAGCCGATCACGGTTCGCGTAACGCGTGCGAAGTAGCGACCGGCGGCGTCTCTGTCCCTGACCTTCCAAGCCCCGGTGTCATCGCTCGTGTCCTTGCCCTTGGTCACATCCCCCGAGCGGGTTTTTCGCTTGAGCAGGACCTTGCGTCCCTCGACACACCGAGGGTCGCTCGAGCTCACGGTGCCCTTGAAGGCTCGACCGCCATAGGTGATGGTCACGCTCGACGAGGCGCGAGCGGGGTCCGATCGGGTGGGGGAGGGAGATGGGGTGGGGGTGGGTCTGCACGCCGCGTCTGAGGGCTCTGCATCCGGTGGGGGTGTCGATGAGCCTCCCGTCCGTACGGACACCGGGCGTCGCGTCTCATCGGAGGGCTGCCAGTCCACCCCGAGGTCGGAGAAGCCGCCGGACCTCTGCGTGATCCTCCTCTCTACGCTCCCGTCGATCCTCATCGTCCAGATCTCACCGTCGCGCGTGTACGCAACCCGCGCCCCATCGGGGGAGAAGGCTGGATCCGATCGGGTGTCGGCCATCGACCCGGAGGGGGCCTCGTGTGAGACCCTCGTCGCCCCCGATCCATCAGGCGCCATCTTGTAGATGTCCCGATCGCGTTCGAAGACGATCGAAGAGCCGTCGGGCGCCCAGTTGGGGTTGATATCCGAGTTCGTGTTGTCCGTGAGTTGGACCTCAGCCGTCCCGTCTGGCGCGATCGTGAAGATCTCGTCACCTTTCGGTGTGGCTCGATGGAAGGTGATCTTCGTTCCATCGGGTGACCAGGCCGGGGCGCGGTCGGTGTCGCCCGCGGGTTGAGTGAGACGGGTCAGCTCGGTTCCGTCGATCGCCATGCGGTAGAGGCCCGCCTCGGCCC
>JBKJYP010000030.1:0-9631 GCA_046715695.1 Actinomycetota bacterium
CAGACCTGGGTACCAGCGCATTACCACTGGTGGGTTTCCCCATTCGGACATCCCCGGATCAACGGATGTTTGGCTCCTACCCGGGGCTTTTCGCAGCCTACCGCGTCCTTCGTCGGCTCCTAGCGCCTAGGCATCCACCGTACGCCCTTTATAGCTTGGTATAGATGCTCGCGCTCGCTATGGAGTTTCCAAGGTTCGTGCTGCACTTCAACCTGGTGTTGCAGTGTTGCGAAGATCGCTTTCCTGTTCAGCTCTTCCTACTCGGGATCCCGTCGAGACGGTCTCCTTCGTTTCCGGGGCAACAAAAACCCGCCGGTCGAACTCGAGCCGGCGGGGCGTGTAAACGCACGTCGCTACGCGCGAAGCGTCGCTAGGCGCACACCCCAGTGGAAGTCCTGAACAAGGTCGAGATCCTTTGGTCTGAGTACCTTACAGCTGTCCGTTCGGTCTCCCGAACTACAGCCGTGAGATATTACGCTCCAGCTAGGGGGCCGTCAACAAGGGTCGAAACTCGACCATCCCGGTGCCCGGGGGCGGCCAAATCTCGAGGTCAGGGGTCCCGCTTGGCGATCGAACCCGGGCCGGATGCTATCGCCGCTACTGGGCCGACAGCCGAGATGCTGCCCCGGAACGTCGAATCGTCGGCAACGATGGAATCGAAAGGGGACGATTCCAGTGTCCATGTACGCCCCCCGTCGACGGTCCGCCACATCCCGATACCGTTGGTGCCGGCGTAGCCAACGCGTCGGGATCCGAAGGCCAGCGCATCGAGGATCCCTTGGGCTGAGGTTCCCTTCAATCGCTGGGCCTGCGAGAAATCCCTTCCTGAATTGGTGCTCAAGAGAACGGTCCCGCTCTTCGTTCCCAGGACGATGCGGCGCGTGCTCGGCATCGCGACCGCCCAGATGGCCCCGTCGTCCGCCAGGGACGCTTCATAGATCCTCTTCCACGTTTTCCCTCCGTCGCGGGTCAGAAGCACATAGCTACTCGATGTACGGATCACGGATGCGCACTCCCCCTGACCTGTGTCGGCGCGCTCGAACCTATGCACGAGCATGAGTCCGTCCGATCCGTTGAGAAACTCGACCTCATATGTAGATGCCGCATATTGGAGCGACTTGAAAACCCAATCACCGCGACTGAAGCGGAGGATCACATGGTGGATCCGTGCTTGTCCACAATCATTGCCCTGCGTCCACGCGGTAGCCAGTAGCTTCTTGGTGCCCGGTCTCGCCTCAAGAGAGTCGATCTGAAGCGGACTCACTGCGCCCGGAACTTCGGGGGGATCGGGTAGGGGTTCCCAAGATTCCCCCCCATCTGTTGTACGGAAGACTAGGGAGCCATCGGATATGTAGCCGTGTTCGGGTGATGCGAAACTCAGTCGGCTTATCTCCCCGACCCCTTCAGGGCCAGCCAACGTAGTCCAGGTATCGCCACCATTTCGCGTTTTGTAAAGGACATTGGTCCCGATCGAGACATAACCCGTACCGCCGTCGAACAGATCGGTATAAGTCCATCCGACCACCGACCCAGGCACGCTGTTTATCCAGGGTCCAGGAACGGTTTCCCCTTGGGCTTGGGGCCCAAGGAACAAGACTGAAGCGACCAGGACACATACGAAGCGCCCATGTGATCCAGGTCCTCGGAATGCACAGTCCTGAGCCAGTCCTGCGCTACGGATGCTCATTTGCCGATTGTAAAGCGGTTGCCTTAGAACGCTCTCACGGCAAGCACCAGTTCTGGACATTGTCCACATAACAGACACCGGCCTCCGGTTGATCGCGAGTTTCCGCCGCAGCGTAGGGAATCACACAGAATTGATAGGTGCATATGACTGCATTCGCATAAACCTCGTCGTAGACGTATCCCTGTGAATTGGCACCCGCGTTAGCACCAACCCCAACATTGAGGACACCAGTAAATACGCTGAAACACGCGTTGTATGGCCCCGCATTCGGCTCGTCGACGTTATAGCTGGCAAGAGTGCCAACTTGTTTCTCACAGGCCTGTGCACTACCAGCCGTCCCAATCATTCCACCGAACAAGAGTCCGGTAGCCATCAAAACCGTCGCAACGCGTCGCCGCCAAGCACCTGCCATTTGCCCTCCATCGCCACCACGGGCTCCGATGCCCGTGCCCAGGTCATCATCGGCCTCGACCCCCCCCCCACTGTCAAGCCCCAACAGGAAACTCCCCATATAGGGGAGAATCGGGAGCCTGAGGGCAGCCGGCGACCGGGGGGAAGCGATGCAAGCAGGGGTCTCGAGGACGCGCCGAGGGCGATACGTGGCCGCGGCTCTTCTGATGTTGATGATCGCGTCGGCATGCGGTCAGAAGAACGGTGTATCTCAGCAACCCGGGCTCGACCTGGTTGCGGGTGGCTATGTGAACCCTGACACCGGAGAAGTTGTCACACCGGCCCCCGGGACAAGCATCGACGCCACCACCGGCGAGACGATCGACATCGCCACCGGCGAGACGATCGAACCGGGAGAGACCACCACAACGACCGACTCATCCGGCAACACGACGACCACTACGACCGACTCATCCGGCAACACGACGACAACGACCTCCGAGGACGATCCCGGGCAGGATTCTGAGACCGAGGGTGGCCCCCCCATCGGCGGTGACTCGACGGGCGTCACCGACGACGTCATCAAGATCGGTATCCACGCCCCCATCACCGGCGCCGCCCCCGTGCCATCGGACTCGGCCACCAAGGGAGCCGCTCTCTACTGGCGTTGGATGGAAGAGAACGGCGAGTCGATCTTCGGGCGGCGCGTCGAGGTCGTTATCAAGAACGATCAGTACAACCCGAGCCACGCGGTTGCCGTGTGCAAGGAGATGGTCGAGAAGGACAAGGTATTCCTGCTGGCGGGCTCCGCGGGAACCGACCAGATCCAGGCCTGCGCGCGCTACGCGCATTCGGTCGGCGTTCCCTACCTCTCTGCGGGGGTGACCGAGACCGGCTTGAGCAACATGCCCACGTACTTCGCCGTGTCGACGACCTATCCGGATCAAGGGCCGATCATGGCCGACTTCATGATCGACGAGCTCGGAGCGGACGAGGAAAACAACGCCATCGTCTATTTCAACACCCAGAACTTCATCGACGGCAAGGACGCATTCGTTGCCGCCATGGAGGAGCGAGGCGTCGAGGTGTATCAGCGAGCGGTCAGCAAGACCGCCGGAACCAGCGAGGCCCAGGCCATCACCACGGACCTGCAACAACGCAACATCGATAACGTCAACGTGCTTCTCGCTCCCCTCTTCTTCCTCCAGATGCTCCAGACCTCAGGCAGCGCCAACTACCTCCCACAGTGGACAGCGGTCGGCATCCAGATGACCTTCGACACCATCCCAACGGTTGGGTGCCGCAACGGGAGCATCGACGGGATGAAAGCCTTCGCTCCCTTCCCGGCCTGGATCGATTCGGACAAGTTCGACCCCGACTTCCGCAAGGCCGTCGCTGCGATCCACCCAGAAGAGAACAACGGCACGGGCGACGACTTCATGTGGCTCGGGTGGTCCGGCTCGACCGGGATGCGCGACTTCCTAACTCTCCCCGGCGAAAATCTGACGCGGGAGCGCTTCGTCTACTTCCTCGAGCGCGCTAAGAACATGAACAATGGGATCGCTCCTCCGATCAGCTTCGCCCCCGACGACCACTGGGGTGGGAGCGCGGTTCATGTGAGCGAAGCGAGCTGCGTCGACGGCCGCTGGCACACGTTGATGACGAACAAGACCGACTTCTAGTCGTCCTGTTTCAGGCGCTCCGCGATCGACCTGAGCTTCGCGAGTTGCTCCCTGACTCGCTCGGGGGCCGGTCCGCCGTGACTCCGGCGCGCAGCCACGCTGCGAGTAGGGTCGGCAAGCTCGGCATCCTCCGCCTTCAGCCTGGGGTCGTGGTCGGTTAGCAGGTCGCCGGCTTCGGCGAGCCCGATGCCCTTGGATTCGAGCTTGGCGACCAGAGAGCCGGCGATCCCGTGAGCTTCACGGAAGGGCACGCCCCTCAGTACCAGCGTCTCGGCAACATCAGTGGCCCAGGTCCCTGCCTCGCCCGCCGCTGCGGCCATCCGCTCCGTATCGAACTTCAAGCTCTCGAGTAGGCGAGGCATCGCCATGAGGCAGGAAGCCACGCGGGTTGCCGCGCGGAGGACGATCTCTTTGTCCTCTTGTAGGTCGCGGTTGTAAGCGAGAGGAAGGCCCTTCAGCAACACGAGCAATGAAGTCAGGTCGCCGATCGCCGGAGCACTCTTCCCACGGATCAGCTCGGCAACATCGGGGTTCCGCTTCTGAGGCATCATGCTCGAGCCCGTGGACCACTCGTCGGAGATCCGGGCGAAGCCGAACTCGGCGCCTGTCCACATGACGAGCTCTTCAGCAAGTCGCGAGAGATGGACCGAACAGAGAGCAACTGCGAAGGTCAGCTCGGCTGCGAAATCCCTGTCCGATACCGCGTCCATCGCATTGTCGAACAAGACATCCGTCCCGAGCTGATCGGCTGCGATCCGGGCATCCAGAGGTAGCGTCGTGCCGGCGAGAGCCCCGGCCCCCAGAACCGAGACGTCCGAAGATCCCTCAACCCACAAGAACCTCTCGGCATCGCGCGCGAGAGCGAACCCATGTGCCAGCAGGTGGAACGCAAGCGTGACGGGCTGACCGCGCTGCAGGTGCGTGTAGCCCGGCATCACTGAGTCGACGTGCACCTCCGCCAGCGAGCAGATCGTCTCGATGGTTACACCGACGAGGACCGCAAGGTCGTCGGCAGCCTCCGTGCACCATTGCCGGAAGTCGGAAGCGACAAGGTCGTTCCGGCTCCGCCCGGCATGGATCTTCTGGCCGGTCTCGCCCAGGATCTCGGTGAGCCGGCGCTCGACGTAGGAATGAACGTCCTCATCAACGGGATCTGCCGGGATGCCCTCCTCGTCGATCGTGTTGCAGGCTTCGGCGATAGCCGCGACCTCATCCGTGGTCAAGAGCTCGGCCGCCTCGAGCACGGCCGCGTGAGCCACGGTCGAAGCCAGGTCTTGGCTGAGGAGCCGAAGGTCGACCAGCGTCTGGGTGAAAGCGATCATGTCGGGGTCGGGCGGCTCGACGAATCGCCCGCCCCACATCACGGAGTCCCCTTTCTCTGCGGTCATTCTGGCGTCCGGCCCAGCCCACCCGCTGTACTCATCTCTTGTTGCGGCGGCCGCGCGCGGCCCACAGCTTGGTGGGGAGGCCCCACAGTCGCACGAACCCGGCCGCGTCTTCGTGGGAGAAGGTGTCGTCCGACTCGTAGGTCGCGAGGCCTCGATCCAGCAGCGATTCCGGGGAGCGTCTCCCCACCGCTAGACACGAACCGGCTCCGAAGCGCAGCTTCACGTCTCCGGTGACCGCGGAAACGGTCGTCTGCGCGAACGCGTCGAGGGCCTCCCTGAGCGGAGAGAACCAGAGCCCCTCGTAGACGACTTCGGCCCAACGCTGCTCGAGCCGCTTCTTCTCGCGCCACAGCGTCCTCTCGAGGGTGAGCTGTTCGAGGTCGGCATGTGCGGTGATGAGGGCGAGCGCGGCCGGGGCTTCGTACACCTCTCGGGACTTGATCCCGACGAGACGATCTTCGACCATGTCGATGCGACCGTATCCGTGCGCACCTGCGATCTTGCCGATGGACTCGAGCACATGTATCGGCTCCATCGCTTCCCCGTCCACGGCCGAGGGGACCCCTTCTACGAAAGAGACCTCGACATCCCTGGGGCCGGGAGCGGTGGCCGGCGAAACCGTGAGCGCGAAGACATCCTCCGGCGGGGATGTCCAGGGGTCTTCGAGCACGCCGCACTCGATGCTGCGGCCCCACAGGTTCTCGTCGATCGAATAGGGAGACGATCGGGTCGTGGTTATCGGGAGATCACGCTCTTGCGCGTACGCGATGGAGTCTTCTCGCGACATCCCCCAATCCCTGACCGGTGCAAGCACTTCGATGTCGGGCTCCAGGGCGGAAAGCGCCACCTCGAAGCGGACCTGGTCGTTGCCCTTCCCCGTGCATCCATGAGCAACCGCAGTCGCCCCGGTCTCGCGCGCCACCGTGATGAGCTCCTCAGAGATGAGTGGGCGAGAAAGTGCCGAGACCAGCGGGTAGCGCCCTTGGTACAGAGCGTTCATATGAAGCGAGGGGAGGACGAACTCGGTGACGTAACGCTCCCGTGCATCGATCAGGCGAGCATCGACCGCGCCGAGACGAGGAGCTCGCTCGATCGCCTCGTTCAGGTCGCCGGGTTGACCGACATCGACCGCAACCGCCACGACCTCCCAGCCCTGGTCGGAGAGCCAAGGGATGGCCACCGACGTGTCGAGACCACCGGAGTAAGCGAGCACAACCTTCTTCATGTTCACGTCCTTCCATTGCTTGTCGAGCCGGTCAGATTTCGTGACCAGCGGCGAGCTAGTGAGGAGGCGATCTTGGCCGAACCGGTAGCCGCGAAGATCGTGTCATCACCCGCTACCGTTCCCACGACTTCTTTCACCTCGGCGAGGTCTATAGCGCGCGCTACTGCGGCGGCGTGGCCCGGCTCGGTGAGGATCACGACGAGCGAGTCCGCGGGGCGCACCTCGACCGCGAACTCTGCCAACGTTCTATCGAGATGCTTGTTCATCAGGTCCCCTCCCGGGGACCGCGGAGACGGGTCGGGAAGGCGATAACCGGGGACACCCGACACACGGATCTTGGACGCGCCGAGTTCCTGAAGGTCGCGCGAAACGGTCGCCTGGGTAACCTCGTGGCCCCGGCGGCGAAGGGCGTCGGCGATCTCGGCTTGCGAGGATGCAGATCCGTTCCGAAGGATCTCGACTAGGTCCCTACGCCGGTCGAGCCGCATCGAACACCTCCCCGAGAACGTAGGCAGCGCGCTCCAGCTCCTCTTCATCGATGATCAGGGGAGGAGCGAGGCGCAACACACTTTCGGTCGCATCGTTCACCAGGAGACCTTCCTCGAGCGCCTGCTCTGCAACCGCCCGGGCGAGGGGCAGGCCGAGGTCGATCCCGATGAGCAGTCCACGCCCTCGGACCAGGCAACCGGGAAAGGCCTCGAGGAGCCATCCGACCAACCGCTCTCCAAGGAGGTGGGAACGGTCGACCAGACCTTCTTCGTGGATCACGTCGAGGGTGGCGAGAGCTGCGGCGGACTGCACCGGCCCGCCTCCAAAGGTCGTTGCGTGGTCCCCCGGTTCGAACGCGTGGGCAACCTTCGGTGTCGCGAGACAGGCTCCCATGGGCAGACCCCCCGCTAGCGCCTTCGCCACGCACGTGATGTCTGGCGCGATCTCTTCGTGTTGATAGCACCACCAGCTCCCGGTCCGCCCGAGCCCCGTCTGGATCTCGTCGAGGATCAACAGCGCTCCCGATCGATCGCACAGATCCCGCGCGGCTTGGAGGTAGCCCGGGGGCGGTATGACGACCCCGGCCTCGCCTTGGATCGGCTCGAGGAGCACGGCCGCCACCTCGTCGTCGATCGCGGTTTCCAGCGCACCTATATCCCCGTAGGGGACGTGCATGAAGCCGGGGACGGTCGGCTCGAAGGCTTCACGTTTCGACGGCTGTCCCGTAGCTGAGAGCGCTCCGAAGGTCCGTCCGTGGAATGAGCCCTCGGCGGCGACGATCTTGTAGCGGCCCGAGGCGTTCCCGTTCTTGCGTGCGAGCTTCAGTGCGCATTCGATCGCTTCCGCCCCCGAGTTGCAGAAGAACGACAGCATCCCTCCGGTGAGACGGGCCAGGCGACCGGCTAGCTCCTTCTGGGGTCTTGTCTCGTAGAGGTTCGAGACATGGATCAGCTTCCCGGCCTGCGTCTTGATGGCCTCGACCACATGGGGGTGACAGTGCCCGACAGTGCAGACGGCGATGCCGCCGAGCAGGTCCAGGTACTCGCGCCCATCTGCGTCGACGACGGTTGCACCGACTCCCGACACGATCTCGACCATCCACCGGCGGTACGTCGGCATGATGAGATCGGTGAACTCCGTTTTCACGTTAAGACCTGAGTTCCGATGCCTTCCTTGGTGAAGACCTCGAGGAGCAGTGCATGCGGCACACGGCCGTCCAGGATGTGGGCCTTCCCCACGCCGCCGCTCAGGGCGGCCATGACACTCAATGCCTTGGGGCGCATCCCTTCCGACAAGCCGTCGAGCATCGTCGCAAGCTCTCCGAGCGAGATCTCCGAGATGAGCGTTCCCTCGTCACCGAGGTCGCCATACAGGCCGGGGACGTTCGTGAGATAGACCAGCTTGGTCGCTCCGAGGGAGAAAGCAACGGCTCCGGCCGCTTCGTCCGCGTTGATGTTGACCGGGTTGCCGTCGGGGCCCGTGGCGACCGAGGCGACCACCGGCGTGAACCCCTGCTCGAGAAGGGACGTCAGCAGGCTCGTGTCCATGTCCGTGATGTGCGCGACTCGTCCGAGGTCGGGATCGTCCGCCCCGGATGCGAGCTCGGTCTGCATCATCCCGGAGTCGGAGCCGGCCAGACCCACTGCCTTCAGACCGGCGCGGTTCAATCGTGCGACGAGGTCCGGATTGATCGAGCCCACGAGGACGCGACGCACGATCTCCATCGACATCGGGTCGGTGATCCGCAGGCCGTCCACGAAATGCGACTCGATGCCTGCGGCCTCCATCGCGGCGGAGACCTGTGGTCCTCCACCGTGCACGACGACGAGTTGTATCCCGACGAGCCCGAGCAATGCGAGATCGATGGCCACGAGAGGAGCGATGGCGGGATCGTCCAGCGCGGCGCCGCCGATCTTCACGACGACGATCTGTCCCCGATAGCTCCTTATGTAAGGGAGAGCCTCGACCAGTGTGGCCGCCTTGGCCCCCGCCGCGTCGAAGACGCTAGTCATGATCGCTCCGACCGCTCGCCCAGCCGACCGGTCATGATGTGCCCGTCGCGTTCTCTAGTACGTAGGCCGGTGATAGATCGGAGGCAAGGACCTCCGCCTCCCCGGTGCCCGTTCCAACCTCGACCTCGACAAGCACCTCGGCCCCCTTCATCTCGGCCGCCGCGTCCAACGTCCTGCCCGTGGGTGATCCCTTGTCGAAGACACGGACCCCTCCGATCGAGACGGTGACTCCGTCCATGTCCAGTTCCCTGTCTTCGGAACCGATCGCGGAGAGGACTCGACCCCAGTTCGGGTCGCCTCCGTGAAGGGCGGCTCTCCAAAGAGCGGACGCGGCGACGGCGTGAGCGAGCCTCGCGGCCCGGGGGGGGTCGATCGTGCCGGTGACGCGGATCCGCATCACGCGTGTGCCGCCTTCAGCGTCCTCCACCATCTGGCGAGCGAGGTCCTTGGTGACCTGCCTCAATCCAGCAGAGAACTCTCCTGCCGTAGCGGCCACCAGGGCGGAGGCCAAGACGAACACCGAGTCGTTGGTGCTCTCACAGGCGTCGACAGAGATGAGGTTGAACGAGTCCCTCACCGACATACGGAGATAGGGCGCCAACAGGTCATCTTCTGGAAGGCGCGCGTCGGTGGCGATGAACGCGAGCATCGTGGCCATGTTCGGGGCAAGCATCGCGGCCCCCTTAGCAACGCCCACGATCGTCGCCTCACCGGCTTTCGCGACCGCTATCTTCATCTTCGTATCTGTCGTCATGATC
>JBKJYP010000031.1:0-4371 GCA_046715695.1 Actinomycetota bacterium
GCGGGAGGGACTCCGAGGCCCACATATGGTGATAAGCGGTGCACAGGTTGGGGATAAACTGGGGGTGGCCCGGCTACGCTGGGCGGGAAGGGGTGTGCAGTAGTGGCTCAGGCGACCACGGGCTCTGCAGGAACCAAGGAAGGACTGAACCTCAGCCGGCATTTCACGACCGAGGGCGTTCACCCCTACGACGAGATCGAGTGGGAGACGAGAGACGCCGTCCTCCAGAACTACAAGACCGGCGAGATCGCCTTCGAGCAGAAAGACATCGAGTTCCCCAAAGCCTGATCCCAGAACGCCACGAACATCGTTGCCCAGAAGTACTTTAGAGGCACGCTCGGTACCCCCGACCGCGAACGCTCGGTCAAGCAGATGATCGACCGCGTCGTCTCGCGCTACTTCGAGGAGGGTCTGGCCCGCGGCTACTTCGTCGACGAGGCCGAGGCCCAGATCTTCGCCGACGAGCTCGCTCATCTCCTCGTCACGCAAAAGGCGTCGTTCAACTCACCGGTGTGGTTCAACGTCGGCTGGCGCCCCAAGGGACAAGAACAATGCTCAGCTTGTCAGCCCTATCACTCAATGGTCAGCACCCCAGCGGGGTTGATACCTATCGGTGAGCTCGTCGAACGTGACGCCGTAGGCGAAAAGGTTTTCGACGCGCACGGATTGACAAAGATCGTGGCCACGAAAGCGAATGGCCGGAAGCACGTGCTGAGGATCCACACCAAGGCCGGACATCAACTCGACGTAACCGCCGACCACCTGGTCTGGAAGCGAACGAGTGAAACAGGTGGCTCATTCGTACCTGCCGGCCAGCTGAGAATCGGCGATGCACTCGAGTGGCATCGTTCCGTGGCGTTCGGAGAATCTGAGATCGACCAAACGGAAATCGCTGAAGCTGCACTGGCGGGATGGCTCCAGTCAGATGGATTCGTCGGTCAGTACGAAGGAACGAATAGATCACTGACTATCGAAGCGATGACCGTGACTCCACATGAACTGGAGTGGGTCGAAGCTGCTCTGGATCGTGTCTTTGGAGACGCTCATCGCAAACAGCGTGATGTTCCAACACAGGACGCGACTCTGGACTGCAAGAGAACCCGTCTCTATGGAAATCATTTAGAGGGATTCGTTACCAAGTGGGATCTCAGGACCCGTGGAATGGATATGGAGGTCCCCTCTCACCTATTTACTGCTCCGCTCCCGGTGGTGACTGCCTACCTTCGCAGCATCTTCCAAGCGGAAGGCTACGTTTCCACACGGGACACGACCGCTCGGATAGGCGTCGCGATGATTTCTGAGAAGTTGATCAGGGGGATTCAACAACTCCTAACGCGTTACGGGATCTTCTCGAGGATCACTCACAAGCCGGATTCCCGTACGAACCGGAAGGGGACTTGGGAAGTTGCCATCTCCAACCTTGGCGATCGGGCGTCATTCGCAGCTGAGATTGGATTCATCGACCCAAGGAAGGCAGAGAAGCTAGATGCATCGCTAGATCTAGCCGGACATCCTTCTCTTGGAACTAAGGAGCTCCAGATCGCTCGTATCGAGGATCTCGGTGCGATGGAGGTCTACGACATCCAGACGGAGAGCGGTGAATATCTCTCGGAGAACCTCCGTGTTCACAACTGTTTCATCTTGTCCGTCGAGGATGAGATGGCATCGATCCTCAACTGGTATGTCGAAGAGGGGATGATCTTCAAGCACGGCTCCGGCTCCGGGATCAATCTCAGCAAGCTCCGTTCCTCGAAGGAGCGCCTGCGCAGCGGCGGGACCGCGTCGGGCCCCGTGTCCTTCATGCGCGGTGCGGATGCTTCTGCGGGAACCATCAAGTCGGGTGGTGCAACTCGGCGCGCCGCCAAGATGGTCGTGCTCAACGTCGATCACCCCGACGTCAAAGACTTCATCTGGTGCAAGGCCCGTGAAGAGCACAAGGCACGCGCGCTCCGTGAAGCCGGCTTCGACATGGACCTCGACGGCAAGGACACGCACTCGATCCAGTACCAGAACGCCAACAACTCCGTTCGCGTGACCGAGGACTTCATGAGGGCTGCGGTCGAGGGCCGGGACTGGGACCTCAAGGGTATCGATGGCACCGTCGTCGAGACGGTCAAGGCCGACGAACTACTGCGCGAGATCGCTCAAGCCGCATGGGAGTGCGCCGACCCGGGTGTGCAGTACGACACGATCACGAACGACTGGCACACCTGCCCCGAGACCGGCCGTATCAACGCATCTAACCCGTGCTTCCCGGGAGATACCCGGGTCCACACGGACAAGGGTCTCGTGCGCTTCGACGACTTGTTCCGCCGCGTTCAGCAGGGCGAGACCTTCGACGTCTATACCCACAACATGACCTCACCCGACGACCCGACCGAGTCGGTCCAACTGTCCAGCCCGACCCAGTTCATGATCACTGGGGTCAACGAGATCCTGAAGCTGACCTTTACCGACGGCCGCATGGTCCGCTGTACTCCGAATCACCGGATCTGGACTGAGAATCGAGGTTGGGTCCGTGCGGATGAGATGGATGAAGAAGACCATGTGAAGACGGTCGGTTTCGCGACCCCTGCATCGATGGCTTCTTACAACTTCCCCGTGTCGACCGATGTAGGGGCCTACGCATCGAAGAACGACAAGACCTCCATGGCCGTAAACCTCCCGGAAAAATGGACCGAAGAGTTTGCCTACTACCTAGGTTGGCTCATCGGAGATGGCTGTTTGACCGAGCAAGCCGCAGTGACCATCTATGGATCGGACGAGGACCAGGAAGAGGTTCTCCCGAGACACATGAAGCTAATCACTGAGATTAATGGCGGTGATTCGCCCAAGCCTTCGATCCAGGGAAATGGAACTGTTCAACTGCGTTTGATGCGTCGACCATTCCGCCTTTTCCTTGAGGCGCTCGGTGTTAAGAAGGGGAGGGCAGCGAGCAAGGAGGTGCCTTGGAGCTTGTTCGAAGCCCCCGACGACATCGTCCATGCATTCCTGCGAGGGCTGTTCGATGCAGACGGCTGTGCCGTTGAGCTACCCAATACGAAATACGCTGGCCTTGGAAGCAAGTCAAAAGGTTTGCTTCGGGGAGTCCAACTCTTACTAGCCCGTTCAGGGATCAGCAGCAGGATCTACAAGACAAAGTCCTCAGAGCCAGCGGTGTTCGCCTACACCCGCAAGGATGGTTCGGCGGTTTCATACGACAGTGCTGGTCCTTCGTTCGATCTTCGCGTCGGCGGAAAGAGCCTCGCCCTGTTCTTCGGATTGGTCGGATTCGATCTCGAACGCAAACTCCTAAAACTAGAGCACACCGTTGCCATCTATCAGCGCTATAGGAACCGCACATTTAGTCGCCTTGCAGAAAGATCGTCAGACGGTTTCGAGTTGACGTACAACCTGACTGAACCGATTAACCATTCCTATGTTGTTGAAGGTGTGATTGTCTCGAATTGTAGCGAATATCTACACGTCGATAACAGCGCTTGCAACTTAGCCTCGCTCAATCTGATGAAGTTCGTCGACGAGAATGATCGCTTCGACATCGAGGCTTACAAGCATGCGGTCGGCATCGTCTTCCTGGCGCAAGAGATCTCGGTTGGCTTCTCCTCGTACCCGACCGAGAAGATCACGGAGAACTCGCACAAGATGCGCCAGCTCGGCCAGGGCTACGCGAACCTGGGCGCACTGTTGATGAGCCAAGGGCTCGCCTACGACTCTGACGCAGGACGCGCATGGGCCGGGGCGATCACCGCGATCATGACTGGGCACTGCTATGCCACCTCGGCCAAGATCGCCGAGCGGGTCGGGGCTTTCGAGGAGTATCAGAAGAACAGTCAGCCGATGCTCAAGGTCATGAACATGCACCGGTCTGCGGCCTACGAGATCCCCGAGGGCCAGGCCCCCCAAGAGATGGTCGAAGCCGCCCGCCAAACATGGGACGAGGCCGTCGCTCTTGGCGAGGTCCACGGCTACCGCAACGCGCAGTCAACAGTTCTCGCTCCAACCGGAACCATCGGGTTGATGATGGATTGCGACACAACCGGCATCGAGCCCGATCTTGCTCTCAAGAAGACAAAGAAGCTAGTCGGTGGCGGCACGATGTCGATCGTGAACCAAACGGTGCCGAGGGCGCTGCGCAAACTCGGTTACAACGAGACTCAGATCACGGAGATCGTTGCCTTCATCGACGAGAACTCGAACGTCGTCGGTGCACCTCACCTCCGTGAAGAGCACATGAGTGTGTTCGACACGGCGATGGGTGAGCGCCCGATCCACCACATGGGCCACGTGCGGATGATGGCCGCAGCCCAGCCGTTCCTCTCCGGCGCGATCTCCAAGACCGTGAACCTGCCCGAGAACGTGACCGTCGAAGAC
>JBKJYP010000032.1:0-11221 GCA_046715695.1 Actinomycetota bacterium
CGTCTAATAAAACACTCCCCATTTTAACATACGCCCCAAATTTGGCGGTTTTTTATAAAGTCGACGTGGGTTGGGTGGGTTTAGCGGTAGTTGGTGAATTGCAGCGGGATCCCGAAGTCTTTCTCTTTCAGGTCCGCGATCACGTCTTGGAGGATGTCACGGGACTTGGATGAGACCCTCACCTGGTCGCCCTGGATGGCGACCTGCACCTTGATCTTCTGATCCTTGATGTGCTTGACGATCTCACGGGCCTTCTCGGTCGAGATCCCCTGGTTGAGCCCGATCACCTGGCGGGCGGTGCCCCCGGCGGCAGGTTGGATGTCGCCCTTCTGCAACGCTTTAAGGGCTACGCTTCGCTTGACGAGCTTCTCTTCGAGGACACGCACGACCTCTTTGACCTTGTGATCGGTGTTCGACTTGATGGTCATCGAGGGCTTGCCCTCTTCTTCGCCGAGCTCGATGGAAGAGCCGGTGTTCTTGAAGTCGAAGCGCTGGCCGATCTCCCGCTGAGCCTGGTCGACCGCGTTTCGGACCTCTTGGAGATCAACCTCGGAAACGACGTCGAATGATGCGTCCTTGGACATTGCGTCACCGCCCCTTAGTGGATGAAAGACCGCAGCAGCGGCATCAGCTCGGTGATCCGGTCTTTGTTCAGGTAGGCATCCGCCCATTCGGGCTGGATCTCGAGGATGGCCGAGAAGGCGACGATGCGGCTGCCGGGCGAGACCGCTCGCAGGATCTCGGCCGCTCCTTCACCGTCGAGGCGGGGGAGCATGTAGTCGAGGATGACGAAGTCGGGTTGGTTGCGGAGCGCCAGGGGGATCGCTTCCACCCCGTTGGCCGCCTCGCCGATCACCTCGAGGCCCTCGTTCTCACAGAGGAGTCGTAGGACGTGCCTTATCTCCTCGTCATCGTCGACGATCAGAACGGTTCCAGAGAGACCTTCACCCGCCATCGCCAGCCCTTTCTGCACGAACGGTCACGCCGACCCCCTCGGTAGGCAGACCCGCCCATTTCTCGGCGAGAGTGTACGTCACCCGTCAGACGGGGACGGGGACGGCACGTTGGTGTCGAGCTCCACCGGATACAAGGCGGCAGCGTCTTCCCCCGTTAGCGTCGGGGGGTCCATGGGCCCGAGATGCGCCTCGAACCACTCCCCGTACCACTCGGACCACCGGCCCTCGAGCTTGGCCTCCGCCAACACCGTGTTGACGTATTCCGCGAGACCGGGGAGGTCGTCTCTGACCGCGACGCCGTAGCCTTCGGTCGACATCTGCTCGCCGGTGATCTCGAACGATGCGAGGTTCCCGGCCATCCGGGCCAGGATCACATCTGTCGCAGTGGCTGCGTCCGCGGTGCCGGATGCCAGCATCGCCAGACAGTCCGATGCGGGCTTCGGCCCCGACACCTCAGCGAATGAGTCGAGCCAGCGATGGTCGGCCGAGGCCCAGGGGTCGTCGACTAGACAGATCACCGATGCCGGGCCGAGCTTGGTGCCGGAAGGCGTAAGCAATCGTTGGTGACCGACGAAGTAGGGGTCCGAGAAGGCGTAGAAGAACACCCCCAGCTCGGTGAGGGGAACGACCGGGAAGGCGACATCGAGGGCGACGTCGTTCTTGCCGGCGACCCCGTCGAGCAGGTCCAGCAGGGGAGCGCTCACGAAATGGATCTCGACCCCGAGGGAAGCGGCGATGTCGCTGGCTAGGTCGACGGCGAATCCCTGTGGTTCCTCGGGGGCCGTGTCGGCGATCGGAGCGGTCTCCGATTCGAGACCGACGACGAGCGTCCCGCGCTTCTGGATCTGTCCCATCGCCGTGTCCCCGCGGAACCGGATCAGTCGATCGTTGTCCTCGGGGGGAGGGACGCAGCCTGGAACGATCGCGAGGACGCCCAGGAATAACGCCACGAGCCGGCGGTCAACGCTCAACACTGGCCTCCAGTGCTGCTTGGTCCTCCAGGCCGGTCACCTTCTCGACCGTGATGCCGGTGCGCTCCCGCTGCTTGATCTCGAGCCGGCGGGACAGCCTCGAAAGACCGAAGTTGACGGTGACGAACAACAGGCCGACGAAGATATAGACGTGGAGGATCGGCGCGTCCACCCCCGTGCCGGTGAAGGGGCTTCCACTGGTGGCGGTGACGATGCGACCGTGTCGCATCAACTCCTGGATGCCGAGGATGCTGACGAGAGACGTGTCCTTGATCAGCGTGATGAGCTGAGCGACCGTCGCGGGGACCATGCGCCGCTATCCCTGGGGAAGGATCACCAACCGCAGCGCCTTCCTATAGCTGAGGCCGAGCGAAGCGGCAGCTTCCCCCTGCCCCCGTTCGAGCGACTGGATCCCGGCTCGCATGATCTCGGCGATCACGGCCGAGTTGTAGAGGGTCAGACCTCCGATCGCCGCCAGGATCGCGCTCGTGTGGAAGGCCTCGGGTAGGAACTGCGGGACGATGTCCTCGAACCCCGACTTGAGACCCTTGGGGAGAGCGAGGAACAGATAGAACATGATCAACAGCAACGGCAGGTTGCGCCAGATGTCGATCCAGATGGATGTGGGGAGACTTATCGAGCGCTTCTTCGATATACGGAGCAGCGCCAAGACAAGACCGAGCATCAGCGCCAGCAGCATCGCTATGAGCGCGATCTCGATGTTCACGAGGAAGCCCTCGATCAGGAACCTGAGGTTGCGCCCGGCCCCCAGCCACTTCCAGTTGTCCGGATCGAAGAGATAGCCCATCGTCTACCTCCGGACCGCCAGCTTGACCTCGAGCTTGCGGACGATGATCGTCGCGCTCACCGTGAGGATCAAGTAGCCGACACCGGCCCAGAAGAACGCCTCGTTGGTTTGAAGCGTGTTCGAGTTGATGATGCGGGTCTCCTTGAACACATCTCTCAATGCGAGGATGGATCCGCCGAGGATCGCGGAGTTCTTGATCATCGCGATCGTGAGGTTCCCGAGCGGCGGGATCACCGTGCGTACGGCTTGCGGCAGGATGATCTTGCGAAGGGTTGAGGCGTACGTGAAGCCCAGCGCTAACGATGCTTCGATCTGCCCCCTGCCGACCGCGAACACACCCGACCGCACCGTCTCCGCTACATATGCGGCCGTATAGAGACCAAGGGCCATGGTGCCGGCGACGCACGGGCTTATGTCGGTCCCCGCTCGCCGGAAGCCCGGATAGAAGATGTAGATGAGGACGAGCAGCGGGACATTACGGAAGATCTCGACGTAGAACGTCCCGACGAGCTGGAGCGGTTTCGCGGGCTGGACCCGGAGGGCCGCAACGAAGAGCCCGACGATCACCGCGATCACGAAGGAGATCGCGACGAGCTTGCAGGTGAGCAGGAAACCGGATGAGTACTCCGGGAGGTGCTTGACCAGCACCCCCCAGAGCTCACCCATAAATGTTGCCTCCCGAAGACGTCCGCGTACTAGGCGGAGACGTCCTCGGCCTTCTCCTTGATCTCCTTGCAGAACACGTCGCACGCACGCTGCTCTAGAGCCTCTTCGAGTGTGAGGTCGGGGGCAGCTTCACCCTCGGTGCCGGTGTACTGGCCGACCCACTCGTCGTAGATCTCGCCCCAGCGACCGGAGGACTTCACTCCGTCGAGCACCTCGTTGACGAAGGCCTGCCATTCAGTTGAGCCATCGACCATGCCGATCCCGTACGGCTCGGTGGTGAGCTCGTCGCCCACCAGTTTCAGCGAGTCGTCCTGGATGATCATGCCCGTGAGGATCACGTCGTCCGTCGAAACTGCATCGACGGCGCCGTTCTGGATCAGCTCGAAGCATTCGGAGTAGGTGTCGACAAGCTCGAGCGTAGCGTCGGGTGCCTGCTCCTTGAGGGTTGCCTCGTAGGTGGAACCGATCGCGGTGCAGACCTTCTTGCCTGCCAGGTCCTCGATGCCCGCGATGTCAGAGTCGCCCGGGACCAGGATGCGTCCGTGAGCGATGAAGTACGGGTTGGAGAAGTCGATCTCGTACTCACGGTCCGTCGTGATCGTCATCGTCGAGAGGATCAGGTCGACGGTGCCATCCTTGAGGAACGGGATCCGGTTGTCCGAGATGGCCTCGACGAACTCGGCCTCGACGCCGAGTGCATCTGCGATCTCCTTACCCATGTCTACGTCGAACCCTTCGATCTCGTCGGTCTGAGGGTTCTTGAAACCGAACGGCGGAACGTCGTACTTGACGCCGATCGTGATCGTGCCCTTCTCGACGATCTCGGCCATCGTCGTGCCCGCTTCGAACTCACCTGCGGGCTCTTCGTTGCCGCCGGCGTCGCCGTCGTCGTCAGCGTCGTCTCCACCGCAAGCGGCCCCCAGGAGCGCCACTACAGCAAGGAGCGAGACGAGCCATCTCCATCTGGTGATGCTGTTCAAACTTCCCCCTTTCTGGAACCGCTTCTGTGCGGCCCATCGCTAACCATGTGCTTCTCTATTTCCGACCGTCAGTGGTGGATTATCTTGTCGACGAATTCTCGTGCACGCGCACTCTTTGCGCCCTTGAAGAACTCATCCGGTGGGCCCTGCTCCACGATCTTGCCTTCGTCGATGAAGATGATGCGGTTGCACACCTCGCGGGCGAAACCCATCTCATGTGTAACGACGATCATGGTCATCCCATCACGGGCGAGGTCACGCATGACGTCGAGAACCTCTCGGATCATCTCGGGGTCGAGGGCAGAAGTCGGTTCGTCGAACAGCATGAGCTTCGGCTGCATCGCGAGGGCCCGCGCGATCGCGACGCGCTGCTGCTGCCCGCCGGACAGGTCGGCCGGGCTCACGTCGGCCTTCTCGGGGATCCCCACTCGCTCGAGCAGCTGGCGCGCCCGGCTCCGAGCCTCCTCCTCGGACACGCCCTTCACCTCGATGGGCCCGAGGGTGATGTTCTCGAGCACCGTCTTGTGCGGGAACAGGTTGAACTGTTGGAAGACCATCCCCATCTCGGCCCGAAGCGCGTAGATGTCTTTGCCGGCCCCGGGCACCGAGCGGCCATCGAAGATGATGTCGCCGGAGTCGATCGTTTCCAGGGCGTTGATGCAGCGGAGCATCGTGGACTTGCCCGACCCCGAGGGCCCCGCAACCACGACCGCCTCGCCCTTCTGGATGGACAGGTCGATGTCATCGAGGACGAGATTGGTGCCGAAGCTCTTGCGGATCGACTTGAGCTCGACCAGAGGCGGACCCCCGTTTTTCTTGGCAGGGGTCTTCTTGGTCGCGCTCCTACGGATCCCGCCGCCCTTGGATTCAGCCATGTCGCCGGAGTCTACCTACTACCCGATTAGGACGGTCGGTTCGGTACTAGTCGGGGTCCAGGGTTCCCCATCTGTTTTGGACCGATCGTCTTCGACGATCGGAGGCTCCGGTAAGGACTGGCTAGAGGTAACCGAGGGAGCTCAGGCGCCGCCGGATCATCTCGATCTCCTCGGGGCTCAGCGGCTCCTGGTCCTCTTCGGGAGCGCCGACGGCGATGGGAGCGGCCGCCAGGGGGGCCGGAGCGGCAGCGACTGGACCGGTGGGATGGTGGGAGGCTAGGTCCCGGAGCACGTAGACCGCGAATTCCGTCACCGAATGGAAGCCCGAATCGGCGATCAGAGCCTTCAGCCGGTCGTACAGCGGCCGCGGGATCTTGAGGGTGACCTGGTCTCCGCCCTTGCCCGCTTCGCTCTTGGCCATAGCTCTTGTTATCCCACCAGACCCGAGATGACCAGCACCACGAGCGGGGTGAGGAACAGGCCTGCGGTGAAGGCCGCGAGGCGAGGCTTGGACTTGACGATCTGCCGCTGGAAACGCCACATGGTGCGTCGGATCTGGGGATAGACGGTCGCGAGCAGGATGACGCTGACGATCGTCGTCCCGACGATGCCGGCGAGCACGATCCGCACTGCCGAGCTCGAGTTGAGGAGGAAGGCCGCGAGCAGCGTGTCGCCGAGGGTCGTGATGTTGGCGCCCATGATGTAGGGAAGGATGTCCTCGCGCTTCACGTAACCCTTCGTCACCAGAGGCACGAGGACCGTGAGCGCTACCGAGACCGACATGGTTACGAGCGCCACCAAACAGCCCAGCGCGAACATCGGCCACTTCTGGCGTAGCCACGACAGCCGTGAGCTCTCGATCTTCTCTTCGCTCATCTCGGGGACGACCGAGTCGATCAGTTTGAAGCTGACGAGCAGGACGCCGAGCCCCCCCAAGAAGAGCACGATGGCCGGCAGGTTCTCGATCCGTTCGAGGAGACCGCCGTAGATCAGATCGATCAGGTCACCGAACTGGGCGGGGAACTGCAGGTCGATGCTCCGGAACGGCCCCCAGCGCAGCAGGCCGTAGCCGATGATCGCCCCGGGGATATAGATGAGTGCGGTGGTCGCCAGCGCCATGACCGCGGTCGAGACCGGCGCCATCCTCTTCCCCTCACCACCGCGCAGCGCGTAGATCACGGCAACCAGCAAGACCACGAAGGCGGCCCCCAGCCGGGAGCCGGTCAGCATCGTGAAGCCCTGGGTCTCTGAGATGGAGCCGGCGGCCACGAGCGTCAGGGCCGAAGCGGCTATGGGCGACCCAGAGAGCACGAACAGGGCTCCGATCCATCCTAGGCCGAGCGTCGAGCCGGCGTTGGCCACGAGCCACCCACCGTGCTGGAGGGCACCCAGGCCCCCGGCGCCGGTCTTCATGATCTGGAGCGCCCCCACGAAGGCGAACAGGGCCAGGAGGAACCGGCCGACCCACCAAGCGCCGGATAGCAGGCGGGGCAGGGGTCCTGTCGGGGGGCCGGCCTCGGCCGGAGCGCTGCTCATAGGACTCTTATAGCACTCCTACTGGAGTGTCGTCTGTTCCTGGGGGTGAATAAACAAATCACACTTCGAACATGTGCAACATCAGCCCCATCCCATGCCTAGACTGTTCCGATGATTCACCAGCGGCCGGCTCGGCGGGCGCGCGGGCAGATGGGCGCGGCGGCTGTGGCCGCCTTGACTCTGCTCGTCCTGCCGGCACCGGACTCTCCGGCGTCGCCCCTCTCCGCGCGCCCGGCGCCTCCGGAGGTTCGGGTGCGCGTTATCGAGCTCGGGGGCCTGAACCGCGGGAGTATCCCGTTTGCCTTCCCGGCGAGCCATGTGGCTTGGACCTGGAAGGGGGCAGATGAACCGTCTTTGGCTTTCCGCTACACGAGTGCCACGACGCATTCGGGTTGGCAGGACGTTCCCGAGTCGCACGACATGGAGCACGGGGAGAAGCACTATTCGGCGGTCCTCACGGTCCCCGATGCCCTTGCTCTCGAATGGAAGATCGATCTGGCCGGGCCTCCGGTCAAAGCCTTGACGCTCGACTACATCGATGCGGGGACATCGCCGCCGGTGCGCGCCGCCGATCAAGAGGGGGCGCTGGTGCCCACGATCGTCACCCGCGCCGAGTGGGGCGCGGACGAATCCATCAAGAGAACCACTGGTGATTGCGAGAGGCGTTTCTACCCGGTCCAACAACTGTTCGTGCACCACACCGCGGGCTCGAACTTCGACCCAGACCCGGCAGCAACGATGCGCGCTATCTACTGGTTCCACACCATAGACCGGGGATGGTGCGACGTTGGATACAACTTCGTGATCGGTTGGGACGGAACCATCTACGAGGGTCGCTGGGCGCGGCCCTATGGATATTGGGAAGACCACACGTCGGAGGCGCGCAACGGATACGCGGTGGCGGGTGCACACGTAGCCAACTTCAACTCCGGCAGCGTCGGCATCTCGTTGATGGGCGACTTCACGCGCATAGCGCCCCCGCCGGAGATGAAGCGATCTCTCGTGCAGGTCCTGGCATGGGAAGCTGATCGTCACGATCTCGACCCCCTGGGCCGTCACGTGTATCGCAACCCCGAGACAGGCGATGGACTGCGCCTTCCGATCATCGCGGGTCATAGGGATGCGGGTCAGACATCGTGTCCGGGCGGTCTTCTCTACCGGTCACTCCCCGATATCCGTCGTGACACCGAGGCGAACGCGGGATTCGGCCGGGAGTCGACCGCGATAAGTCTGGCCTCGCCCACTCCTTATGTGTATCCCGGGGATCCCGCGACCCTCACCGGCAACCTGGCCGGGCCCGACGGGGGGCCTCTGGTCTTCACGACCATCTCGATCTACAAGCGGACCGGCACCGGCCCCTGGGTGGACGGCGGTGAGACGACCACCGGCGCCGACGGCACGTTCACGATCTCCAGCTCACCTGTCGCGAACGAATCCGTGGTGGCGGTCTTTCCGGGAGACGCCCGTATGTGGGGAGCCCAGAGCGATGCGGTCCGGGTCAAGGTGCGCCCGAGGGTGACGTTCTCACCTCAAGGGGGAACCGATGATGGTTCGGGCACCTGGCATTTCCCTCCCGGGACAACGGGGGTCTTCTTCGCCGGTGCCGTCGACCCCGCGCACGCGGGCTCGCTCATATCCATCCGGGTTCAGCAGGTGATCGAGGACGGCAGCGCGGTCGAGGTGAAGAGACAGAGGACCGAGACGTCAGAGGAAGGCACGTTCGGCTACGACCTCGATGTCCCGGAGGTAGGCGTGCGCTACCGGGTAGTGGCCTGGTTCACGCACGACGAAGACCACGCCGCCTCACCGAGCGCGCCGGTCTTCCTACAGGTAGACGCCTAACCCACCCCCACTCGCCTTCTTCGGAGTTTCCCTGCCGCGTGACGGCGCTTTCACTCCAAAGAACGACGCTGTCCCTATTTTCCATTTCACTATCGGATTCCGATAGCACGATGGAATCATCCGCCCTCCTCATCGAGGTTCGCACGTTCGGCCTCGAGCATGGGGAAGGGTCCGTACTTTCGTTCCGGTTTCCGGAACAGAAGTACGGAAGGTAGGGCCTTAGCAGTTCGTGACGGTGGTGCCGGGGTCGGCTTCGGCCTCGAAGATGAACGTCACCCAGAGCTTCCCGTCGGCCGTCTTCTTGGCACCGATCCCGACGTAGCGGAAGTCGGGGAACAAGATGTTCTCCTTGTGCGACGGAGAGTTCATGAAGGCCTTGTGGAGTGATGAGGGATCGCCGCCGACGCCCACATTCTCGCCGAGCGTGTTCCAGTTCGTCACCCTGCCGGCGAGCACGTCGTTGGGGGTGTGGAAGATCTGGTTCTTCTGGATCATCTCCTTGGTGTGAAGCTTGGAAGGCTTGTTCACCTGGGTGTCGAGCTTCAGCTTGGCCAACCCTCGTTTCTCCCGCTCCTGATTGACCTTCTTGAGGAATGCCTTCTCATTGGCGTTGGGCCGGCCGGAGCACGCCGCGCCGGCCAGGGGCTGAGGGTGCAGCCCTGTGATCAACGCCACTAGGGCGCTCAGCAGGATCAGCTTCCTAGTCATCAACTCTCTCGAGTCACTCCGCGGCGGATGGTCCTCATCGGTTATTTCGTTGTCGACAGGGAGGCCGGGAACCTTGACTGGGTTGGGTTGCTATTACGACGTAGTGCAGGGAGGCATGTTAAGGGTCGTGCCGGGGTTGCCTTTGGTCGAGAAGAGGACGGTCACCCAGAGCCGGTCCTCCCAGCGGAACGTCCCTACGCCGATATGCCGGAACTTCTCGTAGAGGATGTTCTCCCGGTGCGCCTCGGACTGCATGAAAGCCCCGTGGAGCTTGTCGACGTCTGCGCCGACCCCCACGTTCTCGCCGATCAGCGTCCAGTTGAGGACCCGCTCGTCGAGGGTCCGGGCGGTCTGGTGGTAGAGGTGGCCCTCCAGGACCATCTCTCTCGTGTGGGCCCGGGCGACCTTGGAGAGCTCGGGGTCGAGGTGCAGGTGGCTCCAGCGACCCCGGGTCCGGACCTGGTTGATCTTCTGGGCCATCTCTGCCTCGTCCGCGCGGAACTTCCAGCATTGGTTGTCCTGGGGGCCGGCGGAGGCGGGCAAGGGGAAGCAGAGGGCCATCACTGTGGCCGTCAGAAGGAATAGCTTCGCTACAACCACCCGCCCGGGCATATGTTTTTCCATCGACGGGCAGGCCCAGATACTTGAGAAGAAAAGAGAGGTTTTGGGATGGTTTCAGCAGGCTCGGTCGAAGAGGCGCTCGAGAAGGCGGCGGCATCCGATCTCAATGCCTTCGTGGAGCTTCGCCAGCGCGCTGCAGCCGAGGTGGCCCAGGCCCCCGGAGGGCCGCTCCAGGGGGTGCCCGTCGCGGTGAAGGACATGCTGGTCGACGAGGGCCGGGCCCCCACCTGCGGCTCCAAGGTCCATGCCCCCGGCCTGACCGGGACGGCGGAGTCGATCGCCCGGCTGAGGGCCGCCGGGGCGATCGTGATCGGCTACACCAACCTCCATGAGTGGGGGGTCGGCACCACCTCGATCATCACGGCCACCGGCCCGATCCAGAACCCGATGAGGCCCGGACGCTGCACCGGGGGCTCCAGTGGAGGCTCGGCGGCGGCTCTCGCCGCGGGGATCGTCCCGATGGCGGTCGGCACGGATGCCGGCGGCTCGATCCGGATCCCCTCGGCTTTTTGCGGGGTCACGGGCATCAAGCCGACCTTCGGTCGCGTCCCCACTGCCGGGTTCGCGGGAGGCGAGGACCCCGTCGACCATGTCGGGCCGATGGCTCGCCGGGTCGAGGACCTGGTCCTGATGCTCGCGGTCATGGCCGGCGACCTCTCCGAGCTGCCCATGCCCGGCCGCCTCCGCGTGGGTATCGCCGGCGGCCATTTCACGAGCGACGCCGACTCCGAGATCGTGGCTCAGGTCCGCGCGGCGATCGATCTCCTCGCTCCCTCGGTCGCCTCGGTGGGCGAAGTCGTCGTCGACGGAGCTGCCGAGGCCGGGCCTGTATGTGGCGCGGTCGTCCTGTCTTTCACCGCCGCTTCTCTGGCCGACGAGTTGAGGGATCGGCCCGACGATCTCCAGGTCGAGACGCGCTCCGTTCTCGAGATCGGATCGATGATGGGAGGCGGGTGGCCGGCGGGGGCCGAGGAGGCGCGCGATCGTCTGGTGGCCGGATGGGACAGGGTCTTCGAAACTGTCGATGTCGTGATCACGCCGACGGTTTCGACCCTTCCTCCCTCGATAGACAACCCACTGGTCGATTCGCCATCCGGACCGATGCACGTCGATGTGATGAACACATCGTTCAACGGACCGATGAACCTCGCCGGTGTCCCGTGCCTCTCACTTCCCTGCGGCGAGCTCGACGGCGGAACCGTGAACCTCTCGATCACAGCCCCGCGCGGCAAAGACGAATGGGCACTAGCAACAGGCC
>JBKJYP010000033.1:0-4467 GCA_046715695.1 Actinomycetota bacterium
CCCTGAGGATGCCCCCGAAATAACGGCCAGAAATGCCGAGCGCGTAATCTCCGTTATCTAACAACGGAAATCCCTCACTCAGTGAGGGGGGTTAGTCGGTGTGGGCTCCGGCCGACTGGAGTACCGGGCCGTCGGTGTCTTCTTCGTCCTCGGGCCCCGAAGCGGTCTCGGCGGCGTCGCCCGAATCGGTCTCGGCCGCCTGGAGATCCAACTCGCGCCACTCCTTCTCGGCCCAGCGGAGCTTCTCGACCGCAGACGCAAGATCGAGGAAGTGGACCGGCACGATGGACGCACGCGGACGCAGGTAGGCGTCACCGATCAGCGCATCGAGCTCGCGACGAGCCTCGACCAAGCGGGAATGGATCTTCGACAGACGTTCGGCCTGCTCGGCGCTATAGCCGGGCCGTTGGTCGCTCAGAGCAGGCTCCTTGATGGGGGCCGGAGGTTCGGACGTGCCTAGGTTAACCGCGTCCCAAGGGGGGCACAAGCGCACTATGTGCCTGCCCCTATCCTGCTGGTACTAGGCGCCTGGATGAAAGCTCGGAGGTGGACCAAACGGAAGAGGAACTACTTTCGCGGACCCTTGAGGTCGCCCTCGCTCGTGGAGGTGATTGGGCCGAGGTCTTCGTGGAGCGACGCCGATCGAGTGGCGTGAGGCTCGAAGACGGGCGCATCGAAGATGTCGTCGCGGGCCGGGATTCGGGGGCCGGTGTCCGGGTCATCGTGGGTGATCGCGCCTCCTACGCCTACACGAATGTTCTGACCCAGGAAGGGCTCGCCGCCGCCGCCGAAGCCGCCCGGGCAGGGTTGGACGGCGATGGATCACCGGTCGCCGCATTGGTGAAGGACATCCCCGAGATAACTCATCCGGTCGAGATCGATCCGGCTACGGCCGGACTGGGCACCGTCATCGAGGGACTGGTTGCGGCCGACGCTATCGCTCGTGAAGCGGGCCCGGAGGTCCGGCAGGTCGTGGCCTCGTTCACCGATGTCAACCAGCAGATCGTCATCGCGAACTCGGACGGAACCTTCGTCACCGACGATCGAACTCGGGTTCGGTTCGCGGCTCACGTGGTCGCCGAACGTGACGGGACGATCTCGACCGGTTTCGATGCCCCCGGCCATACCGGCGGGCTCGAGCTGCTCACGCGGTTCCCACCGGGCGAGATCGCGGCGCGTGCCGCCTCCAAAGCGATAGCGATGCTCGATGCTCGACCGTGTCCTGCGGGTGGGTTCCCGGTGGTGCTGGCTCCCGGCACCGGAGGAGTCCTGATCCACGAAGCCTGCGGTCATGGATTGGAAGCCGACACGTTGGTGAAAGACGCAAGCGTCTATTCCAACCGGCAGGGGGAGCGTTTCGGATCCGAGATAGTGACCATCGTCGACGACGCCACAGATATCGGGGCGTGGGGGTCTTTCGGCGTCGACGATGAGGGTGTCCCCGCGCAGAGGACCGTCCTTTTCGATCGCGGGATCCTCGTCGGCCACATGAGCGATCGCCGCTCGGCTGCCAAGATCGGTCACCCTCCGACGGGCAACGGACGACGCCAGTCTTACGCGCATCTTCCGATCGTGAGGATGACCAACACCTATCTTCTATCCGGTCCCGATGATCCGGCAGAGATCATCCGTTCGGTCGTCAAGGGCGTCTACGCAGGCACCTTCGCCGGGGGAGAGGTCAATCCGGCCACCGGCAACTTCGTCTTCGGGATGTCGGAGGCATACTGGATCGAGAACGGACAGATCGCGTACCCGATCAAAGGCGGCACCCTGATCGGTAACGGGCCAGAGGTCCTCGGTGCGATCGATGCAGTGGCATCTGACTTCGGCCGCAAGGAAGGTGTTTGCGGCAAGGACGGACAGCATGCTCCGGTGACCAATGGGATGGCGACCGTCCTCCTGCGACAGATGACCGTCGGGGGAACCGAGACATGAGCCGATCGTTGGAGGAGATGGCCCAAGACATCGTCGCGCGCGCCTCGGGCACGGAGCAGATCGAGGCTTGGCTCTCGCATAGCCGCGATATCGAGGTGAAGGTCTATGAGGGAGCTGTTGAATCCCTGTCGTCCGCAGAACCCATGGGAGCCGGCATCCGGATACTCGATCGGGGCAAGGCCGGCTTCGCTTTCACGACCGACCTAACGCCCGCCGGTTTGGATGAGGCGGTCTTGATCGCCCGCGAGGCAACGGAGTTCGTGACGCCCGACGAGTGGACCGTGCTTGCGCCTCCCTGGGTGAGCGAGCCCGACGACATCGAGGGGTTGCACTCCGATCGCTTCGACTCGGTGACGCCCGACGACAAGGTCAAGTTCGCTATCGAGCTCGAGAGAGCGGCAGCGGGTCTGGACCCCCGCGTGAGGACCGTGGAGGAAGCGGGTTATTCGGATTCATGGACCGAGGTCGCGCTCGCTTCGTCGACCGGGATCGCAGGGCGCTACGTCCGAACGGACGCCTGGTGTCACGTGGTCGCGATCGCCACCGAAGGTGACGACACCGAGGTCGCCTTCGACTTCGCCCTCGGGCGCGACCTGCGGTCGCTCGACCTGGCGGAGGTCGCTTCGTCCGCAGTGTCGAAAGCGGTAGGTGTTCTAGGGGCGCGCAAGATCCCGTCGGGCCGGATGCCCATCGTGCTGGACCCCTACACGGCCGGCCAGTTCCTCGGTGTCATCGGATCGGCGTTGACCGGAGAAGCCGTGCAGAAGGGCCGCTCCCTCTTCGCCGGGAAGCTCGGCCGGGAGGTTGCAGCTTCCGGCATAACCCTTATCGACGACGGGCGAGCTCTTGATGCGCCGGGGTCGGCCCCCTGGGATGCCGAAGGCGTGCCCACCAAAGCCACCACGGTGATCGACGGCGGCGTATTGAGCTCGTATCTATATGACTTGCGAAGCGCAGCGCGTGATGATGTGGGTTCCACGGGCAACGCTTCGCGCGCAGGTTTCAAGTCCGGCCCCCATCCCGCTCCCACGAACATGTACCTGCGTCCCACCGGCGAGAGCAAAGCCGAGATCCTCGAGCGCGCGGGCGACGCTTTCCTGGTGCAGAACTTCCACGGCGTTCATTCAGGAGCTAACGCGATAACCGGGGATTTCTCCGTCGGCGCGACGGGCCGTTTGATCCGCGGAGGCGTCGAGGATGCGCCCGTCAAAGAGGTGACGATCGCGGCACCGATGCTCGACATCCTCTCTCGGATCGCTGCGGTCGGAGACGACCTGCGGTGGCTGCCCTTCGGCGGTTCTTTCGGAGGCGCGACCTTCCTCATCGAGGAGATGACGGTCGCAGGTAGCTGACTAGAGCGTGAAAGAACCGATGAGGCCGACGACCAAGCAATAGGCCGCGAACGGCCACAGGCTCCGTGCCTTGAGATATCTGATCAACGCCGCGATCGCGATGTAAGAGAACACCAGCGAGCTGATGAATCCGGCGACCCCGGCCCCCACGCTGATAGTCGCCTCCTTCAACTCGGGAAGCTTCAGGACGGCGGCGCCGGCCAGAGCCGGGATCGCCAGTAGGAAGGCGAAGCGCGCGGCCGCCTCCCTTTCGACCGCGGATGCAAGTCCCACTCCTATCGTCACCCCTGAACGGGAGATCCCAGGAAGGATCGAGATCGCTTGCCCGATACCTACGGCGATCGCGTCGCCCATGCGCAGGTCCTCGAGCTGCCTCATCTGTTCCCGTTTCGCCCTATGCCGCCGATAGACGAGCTCCGCGATAGCGATGAGAGCGGCGGTGATGACGAGTTGCACCGCAGCGGACCGGGCGTCTTCGAACGAGCCTTCGAAGTAGTCGTTGAAGACGACCCCCGCTACGCCCGCCGGGATCGTTCCGACCATGAGAAGGAGGAACAGACGCCTGGAAGTTGGCTCTCCCGCCAAGGTGCCCCTCACGAGGAGCACCAGGTCACGGCGGAAATAGGCAACGAGAGCGAGGAGCGAAGCCGCGTGAAGGAGAACATCGAAGGCCAGTCCCGGGGGCGTCCAGCCCAGGACCTCGGGGACGATCACGAGGTGGCCCGAGGAAGAGATCGGGATGAATTCGGTGAGGCCCTGGACGGCGCCCAGGATCACAGCCTGCAAGATGGACACGGCGAAGGACTATAGGGGGAGACAGAGAACCTCGTACCGCAAGGGCGAAAAAGACACGGAAACGATTAAGGAGTCGGATGATGCGTATGACGATGAAGGCAGCGGCAGCCGCGATAACGATGTTGGTTCTCCTGCCGGGGTTGGCTATGGCCCAGTTCACGCCGGTATTCACCATGACCATCTCCGACACCAAGGTGCTGGGGCATCCTCAGGTAGACCTCCATCTCGAGTTCGACGCCGACGATGAGGAGATCGGGAACTTCCAGCTCGTCCTTCCGAAGGGCTATGTCATCGCCGGCGATGACGAGATCCCCGACGCCCCTCCGCCGCTACCCATCCCGGGTCTCGCCAACGGAGAGGTCATCGGACAGGGCACGGTGAGCAT
>JBKJYP010000034.1:0-8321 GCA_046715695.1 Actinomycetota bacterium
ATCGATTTCATCATCCCCCCAAATTATGGGGGGTATTTATCACGTCGGCGTGGGGTTCAGTACTTCTGGCGACTCTGAGGATCAGTCCGCCGAGTGCTCCGACGATCGTTGCGCCGGCGAGCGCAGCGAGGATGGCGGTGCCGCTCGGCACCGGCACGACTGGGATGAAGCTTGCGGCCTGGGGGCCGATCGCTACCGGTGTATCGATGCCGTTGCCGTGGCCGTTGCCGTGGCCGTTGCCGTGGCCTCGGCCATCACCGTGACCGCTGCCGCCTCTGTGCCCGCCACCATGGCCCTCTTCTTTGTCGCCGTGCGGACGGTCGTCACTCATCGAGTCGTCGTTAGCATGGTCCGACATATCTCCTGACCCATCGCTCCCGTGTTCGCCGGCCCCATGATCGCTGTCGTCGTCCTCCATGCTGCCGTGATCTTGGTCAGGGTCCTCCATCTGTCCGCGGTGATCGTGGTCCGGAGGCATCGACCCACACGGTTTCCCGCCGTGGACGGTGAACTTGTAACTGTCTGAGGTCTCTCCGGTCAGGCCGCCCAGGCCCACCGCGGTGAAGGCAACCTTGTAGACACCCGAGGGGGTGTCCTGGATCCCCACACGCATCTCGGTCATGTTCACAACGACGGCTCCGTTATCGACCTGTCCACCGCATTCGTCTTTCACCGACATCGTCGAGGAAGGGTCGACGGGCTCGGAGAAGGTGAGCGTCACCTCGGCCGGCGGCTTGTGCATCTGGCTGCCGGGGGCCGGGTCGGACGACTCAACCGTCGGTGCCAGCGCCACATCGTCCTGAGCGCGAGCCAGCGCCGCCGGCGCGGCGGCAAGGACCATGGCGCTGGCCAGGAGAAGGATCCGGCGCATCATCGTTTTTTACCCACCTGTAGTTATACGGACGTCGGGGAGTCCTGTATCGGTTCCCTACAAGGAAGATTCTCCCACCGCCAGGCGCTTCCCCTGCCTCGATCAAGGCGGGTTCAGCCGATGAGGGTCAGTTCCAGGATCTCGCAGGTGTCGCGCCAGCGCTTCGCCGTGGCCTCGGGGAGGCCGGGGATGTTCAGCCGCTTCTCGGCGATCTTCTCGGCGATCTCGTCCCAGCCCGGGCCCTTCTCGAGCAGGCGGACCGATGCAGGCACCTCTCCAACCCTGGCGTTCTTGCCCTTCAGGCGGAAGATCACGTCGCACAGCTTGAGGCCCTCGACATGAGGGATCGTCTGCTGTCTCTCGCCGGAGAGGACGTAGATGGTGCCCTTGTCGTTGAGGAACCACACCGGCATCGTTCGCTCGATGCCATCCTCGTAGTCTTTCCATCGCAGCCAGATGATCGTGGATTTCTTGATCGACTCTTGGATCGCGGCATGGTCGGGGAACGAGACGGTGGTCGTTTCCAGGTGATCCCACCCGAGGCCCTCTTCGACCTCGTAGACGATCTCCGTCCAGTCCTTGTCGGCCGGCGTCAGCAGGTACCAGCCGGAGTGATCGAAGAACCCTTCGAGAGCCTCTGCCGGTGTCGCGTAGTCGGCGTAATAGGTGAGTTGCACGTCACCATCCGGCCGGGTCGAGAAACAGAAGACCCAGTTGCGGTAGTCCGGCGACAGGTAGCACTCGGACCACCACAGCTTCGGTTCTCTTATCTCCAGGTTGAGGCTCACCACCGGTCCCGGGATGTCGGCCACGAAGGGGGTCCAGTAGGCCTTGATCTCGCGGCGCACCCCTTGCTCGAGTTTGACCGACAGGACCGCGGGTCCGCCGGACTTCTCTTGCTTACGTATCCCATGACCGGCGACGGCACGAGCTACGGCATCGCGCAGGGCACTGATGCGGGGGTTGAGGGCCGACTCCGTCGTAGCCATCAGCCGGCGAAGGGAGAGGTTTCCCAGGCCGACCGCAACATGAAGAAGGCGGCCGGAGCGAATGCGATTGCCGACAGCACGATCTGTACGATCGCGAAGGGTTTCTGTTTGAGAGCCAGCTTCGGCCAGAAGTCGAACAGGATGATGCGAAGGCCGTTGAAGGCGTGATAGATCACGGCCCCCACGAGGGCGACCTCGAACGGTTTGAACCACCATTGCTTGTAGAGGGAGATCGTCTCGTCATAGAGCTCGGGCCCGAAGCCGACCGCGAAGGTGTCGACGATGTGGCCGAAAAGGAAGGCGAGCACGAGGACGCCGGTGATCCGATGAGCGGCCCACGACCACTGTCCGATCCCACCCTTGTAGACCGGGCCCTTCTGGGACTTCCGGAGGCGGAGCAGGTCGACCAGCATGTAGAACACGAAGAGCCCCGACCCGATGGTCAGGACGAAAACGAATCCTTCTATCGCTCGCGCTGCAAGCACGATCGCATCCTATCTAGGGGGGCCGGGCTCGAACAGGCGCTCGGCCACTTCGGCTAGGCCGGGCAGATCGACCGCCTCTCGCTGCATGTAAGGGACCCGGACCCAGAGGTGACGCGGGATCCGGCGAGCCAGCGAGTTCAGGTTCGCCTCTTCTCGGGTGATGACACGTCGGAAGGAGGCCTCGTTCTCCAGGAGCTTGGCAAGGAGGCGAGCATCGGGGTCGCCCTCCTCGAGATGGGCGAGCTGGCGTGGCTTGACGTCGACCGGGTCCCCGAAGACCGGATGCACCCGGTTCACGACGAGGGCCCCGAAGGGCAGCTTGGCCTCGTTCAAGCGGGCGGCGAAGAAGGTCGCTTCATCGACGGCATCCTCGGCGGGCGAGGTGATCACGACGAATGTGGTGACCTCTGACTGGAGGAGGGCGGCGACGTCCCCTGCCCGTTCCTTGAAGCCGTCGTACATCCCTTCCAGGTTGCCGAAGAACTCGGCGGTGTCGCGGAGCACCTCGGCCCCCACGATCTTCTGGACGACCTTGAGGAACGTGGTAGCGGCCACGTTGGCGAAGCGCATGACTCCTCCGCCGGCCTTCATGGAGGGGAGGAGGAACCACTTGAGAACCTTGCTGTCGAAGAAGTCCGTCATCCGCCTTGGTGCATCGAGGAAATCGAGAGCGTTGCGCGTGGGCGGGGTGTCGATGACGATGAGGTCGAAACCGCCATCGGCGTGGAGCTCGTAGAGCTTCTCCATCGCCATGTACTCCTGCGTCCCCGAGAGAGTGCCGGAGATGTTTCGGTAGAACCGGTTGGAGATGATGCGTTCGGCCTGTGCCGGGCTCGGTGCGTATCGCATTACCACTTCATCGAACGTCGTCTTGGTGTCGAGCATCATGGCGAACAACTCACCCTTGACCTCGAGCCCGGCCTTCTTCAACCTCGCCGCCGGAACACGAGCGGGTGCGTTCGTAAGTTGGTCCAGCCCAAGAGCCGTCGCGAGTCTCTTGGCGGGATCGATCGTCAACACGGCGACTTTCTGTCCCTTCATAGCGGCGTGGAGACCGATCGCGGCGGCGGTCGTGGTCTTGCCAACACCTCCGGCTCCGGCGCAGACGACGACTTCCTTCTTGTCGATCAGCTGCGCGATGGAGCTCATCGAGTTGCCATCCCTTCACCGATGACATCGGCCAGGACCTCGATGTCTGGCAACGCTAGTCCCGCCGAGAAGAGGAAGGGAAGCTCCATGACGGGGGCCTGGACCGCAGCGTTCAGCTCTTTTAGATGCTCTGTCTGGATGTCGCGCCGGTCATTGAGGAACGATGCGTACCCCAACAGCTCGTTGACATCTTCCTCGTCGAGTTGGAGGCCTACGTTCCGCCCTTCTTCCAACAGAGCGGCGCCGTCATCACCCTCGAGGTTCTTCATCCGCTTGCGCTCGGCCGGGGTGAATAGCTCGCTATAGATGGAGTTGGCGAACACATCTCCTTGCTCGATACCCAGCCGGTCCTTCAGGGCTTGGGATGTCTCGATCGTTTCCTGGACCGGCATCTCTTCCGCGAGTGTCACGAGGTGGACGCGGGAGCGCTTCGCGTCTTGGAGCATCGAGACGATCCACCCGGCCTGCTTCTGAAGCGACCCGACTCGAAGAGCGTCGGCGAGACCCATCGGTGCGGACAAGAACGTGAGCATGTGTCCGGCGGCCGGAGCATCGACGATGATCGTGTCAAAGCGGTGCTCACCGCCTGCTCCTTCCCTGTTCTGTTCGAGGAAGAAGATCTTCCCGAGTATGAGGATGTCTTTGAGGCCGGGAGCGGCTGTCGTGATGTAGTCGACGAAGTTGGTCGTGCGGAATATCCGAGCGACACCACGCATGTGGTACTGCACACGGAGATACTCGGCGAGAGCCTTGTCCGGGACGATGTTCATCCCCCAGACCCCCGGGGCGATCTCGGCTGGGTCGTAATCGAGCTCACCGCCCCCGAACAGTTTCGGGAGAGTCCCTTTCCGGTCCACCTCGGCGATGCAGACCTTGCGGCCCGATCGCGCAGCGAGGATGGCGAGGGCGGCGGAGACGGTGGTTTTGCCCACGCCTCCCTTGCCGGAGACGATCAGGATCTTGGGTGAGAAGAAGCTATCGATAGACATCCGGCCCCATTTCTATCCTGGGCGGAGGCGCACTAACCCGGCGGGTCTGCCACCATAGGTATGTGAGCGGTATATGAGAGGTCTGCGGTTCGGGTGCGCGTTGGTGTTCGTCATGGGCCTCGTCCTTATGACGGCCGGCCTGGCCCCGGCTCAGGGCACCGGCTCGAGGATCGACGTGGTCGAGCTGACCGGGGTCATAGATCCGCCTCTTGCCGACTACGCCTCGGCCCGGCTGGCTTCCGCTGAAACGGATGCGGACGCGGTGGTCCTGCAACTCGATACCCCGGGCGGTCTCGACATCCCGATGCGAGAGATCATCCAAGACATCCTCGATTCGGATGTTCCGGTGATCGTCTGGATCGCGCCTCGTGGAGCCAGGGCTGCCTCGGCCGGAACGTTCATCACCTACGCAGCGCATCGGGCCTACATGGCTTCGGCGACCGAACTCGGTGCAGCCACCCCGGTGAACCTCGGCGGCGGGGACACGCTCGATCGCAAGGTGCTCAACGACGCGGTCGCCTACATCCGAGAGTTGGCTGTCACGACAGGACGCAACGCGGACTGGGCAGAGGATGCCGTCCGTGAGGCGGCGTCGATCGGAGCCACAGAGGCCGTTGAGCTGGGGGTCGTGGATGGGATCGCATCCTCACTCGAAGAGCTGTTGAGGGCGGTCGACGGCGAAGCCATCACACTCGCTTCCGGTGAGGCCGCGACCCTCGAGACCTGGGACGAGGCAAGCGCATCGCTGACGGCCGTCATCCGCTTCCAACAGATGAACCCGTTCCAGCGCCTGCTGCACGCGATCACGGATCCCGAGGTCGCCTTCTTTCTGATGCTGATCGGTTTCTTCGGGATCATCTTCGAGATCTACAACCCGGGGATCGGGCTCGCCGGCATCCTCGGAGGGGTTGCGCTCGCCATGGCTTTCTACGCGCTGAACGTGCTGCCGACCAACTGGGTCGGCGTGCTCTTGCTGGTCCTGGCGGTCGTCTTCATGATCGTGGACCTCCATACCGCCGGTCTCGGTGTGTGGACGGCAGGAGGTTTGATCGCGATGGTCGCCGGCGGGCTTGTCCTATTCGCGGGTGCCGCACCCGCGCTCGGATTGTCTCCGTGGGCGATCGCCGGGGGTGTCGTGTTCACCTTGATCTTCTTCATCTCCGTGATGACGGCTGCTCTTCGCGTCCGATTGCGGCGGCCCATCACCGGTGAGGACGGGATCATCGGTGAGATCGGCGAGGCGAAGACCGACATCGCGCCCGAGGGCACCGTGTTTACCAAGGGCGCCCTTTGGAGGGCTCGAACGATGGAGACAGGGATCGCGGCCGGCGAGAAGGTCCTCGTCAAGGCGTCGGAAGGACTCGTCCTCTTGGTCGAGCCGTATCACGAAGGGAACCCGTGACCGAACGGAGTCGAGTGAGGGATTCCCGTCGCTATGCAACGGGAATTACGCGCTCACCGGTTGAGATGCTCAATATCGGATGTGGCGAATGCTTCCATCCGGATTGGGAGAACATCGATCTCGCGCCGACCCGCTCCGAGGTTCGCCGTGTAGACGTCACACGAGGGCTCCCCTATGGCCCGGAGACTTTCGATGTCGTCTATCACTCCCACGTTCTCGAACACCTCGACCGCAGCGGTGCCGAGCTCTTGCTACTCGACTGCTGGCGCGTCCTCACCAACGGCGGCACCCTGCGGGTGGCCGTGCCAGATCTGGAGTCGATCTGCCGCCTCTATCTGGACCGGCTCGATCGGGCGCGCGCAGGCGATACCGAGGCTGCTGAAGACCACTCATGGATGACGCTGGAGCTCCTCGATCAACTCGTCCGTGACCGGCCCGGTGGCGAGCTGGGCCGGCGGCTCGCTTCAGAGCTGGAGAACGAAGATTTCGTGCGCTCCCGTGTGGACGCGGCGCTGATAGACGGCCCGGCCCCCGGCCCCCCTTCCGACGCACGCCCGAAGCGATCACTGGGCCGCGGGCTCGCTCGCCGCCTGTCGCAAGGACGGATGCACCTCGCCCGCTCGTCCGCGCTCGTGACCGTGGGGCCCCGAGGGGCCAGGGCGTTCGATGAGGGCTCGTTCCGAGCCACCGGTGAGGTCCACCGATGGATGTACGACGAGGTCTCCCTGGGGGCGCTCTTGGCTTCTTGCGGGTTCAGTGACGTCAAGCGGCTCGACGCCTTCACCAGCGCCATCCCCGGCTGGGAGACCTACGAGCTGGACGGTGGTGAGGGGATAGTGCGGAAGCCCGATTCGCTATTCATGGAGGCTACGAAATAGGTTTGCTTGGTTCCGCGGGTCGACGGAAAGGGATGACATGAATATCGCAGTGCTGGGGGTCGTCGGTGTCTTCATCATCATCTTCCTGTCCTCGGCTATCCGGATCGTCCAGGAGTACGAGCGCGGCGTCATCTTCAGGCTGGGTCGCGTCGTCCCCGAGGCGAAGGGCCCGGGACTCTTCTTCCTCATCCCGATCATCGACCGGATGATCAAGGTCAACCTCCAGATCGTGACCTTGGACATCCCCCCACAGGACATCATCACCAAGGACAACGTGACGATCCGCGTCAGCGCCGTCTGCTACTTCCAGGTGTTCCAGCCGGTCAAGGCGATCGTCCAGGTCGAGAATTACCTCTACGCGACTTCGCAGATCGCCCAGACCACGTTGCGGGCGGTTCTGAGCAAGGTCGAGCTCGACCACATCCTGGGTGAGCGCGACAAGCTGAACCAAGAGGTCCGGGCGATAATCGACGACCTGACCGAGCCCTGGGGTGTGAAGGTCGCGCTCGTAGAGATCAAGGACGTCGACCTCCCGGTCGAGATGCAGCGAGCCATGGCCAAGCAGGCCGAAGCCGAACGTGAGCGGCGCGCCAAGATCATCAACGCCGAGGGCGAGTTCCAGGCGGCCGAGAAGCTCTCACAAGCCGCCGAGGTCATCGCGCGCCACCCGATCGCCTACCAGCTGCGCTACCTCCAGACGATCACCGAGGTCGCGGTGGAGAAGAACTCGACGCTGGTCGTGCCGATCCCGATCGAGATCCTCAGGCCCTTCCAGGCGGCGTTCGGCTCGGATATGAGCGCGTTCGACATACCGCCCGCCGGCTCCGCCCCCAACACCTCCGAGCCCAAGGCGAAGGTGAACATGGGACCGCCGAGCACGGCGAGGCTTCCGCAGGATGCGGAAGAACCTCCGCCGCTACCTACGACCCCCGCTCCCTAGCTGGGATCGAATCTCTCTAACAGTTTCCTGAGCGTTGGAAGTTGGGCCAAGTCGCGTTCGCGCCCGGCCGCTTCTTTGCTGCGGATGATGTCCTCGAGATGAGCGACCGGTACATCTTGACCGTCGAGCTCATAGACGACGACTCGTCTTGAAAGATCGGAGAAACCGCCGGTGCCGGCAGGCTCGAGGACAACGTCGAGCCGACCGAACTTTGTATCCAGGATCCACATGGCGTCGATCCGCAGCATCTCCGCCGTCCACTCCCTGTCGGTGGCTTCTTCCTTGCGCGGGTCCCATTCGCGAGCTTCGAGGTCGGTCAGTGCAGCCGCCAGCGCAGAAAGGTTGCGCTTATCTGTCGCAGGGGTGATGTCGAGGTCGTAGGTCGGATAGGGGGATCCATGAAGGGTGTTACCGATCCCCCCGATCACGATGTACTTGACGGAGTGCCGATTCAGGACCTTGAATACGGCCGCCGGATCGAGCTCGCCGGGATCACCCTTCATCTTTTCCGGCGTGCTTGCCCCAGAGCGCGGATCTTCTTGAGGCCGCTGAGCATCCGCTCAAGTCGGATGGCCGGGTCTAGCGCCATGTTCTCTCGGATCAAACGATCATGGTCGG
>JBKJYP010000035.1:0-4827 GCA_046715695.1 Actinomycetota bacterium
CGTATATTGTTTCAAAAGTACTAATAGCAGAAAGTCCACCTGGGTGCTGGTGAAGCAATCAGACTTTCGTTTCTCGCTTTTGGCGCCGGCCCGCCGACGGCTTACGAGTCTTGACGTTTCGGTGGCAGGGTATCGAGCTTCACGATCAGCAGCAGATGTATCGCGAGAGGACGGATGCGAGGACGTGTCGTGCAGTACACGCTGGCGCTGATCCTTGTCGCCGGGGTCGGATGGGCAGGATCGCCGCGCTCGAACGCGGCCGGGACGACTCTGTACGTGGCCACGACGGGAAACGACGCATGGTCCGGCACCCTCCCGGCAGCGAACGGCAATCGAACCGACGGGCCGTTCGCCACGATCGCGAAAGCACAGGCTGCCGTCCGGCAGCTGCGCTCCACCTCAACGACGCCCGTCACGGTCTTCATCCGCGGCGGGGTCTATCCGCTGAGCGATACGCTCGTCTTTAGTCCCTCCGATTCCGGCACGGCCGACGCGCCGATCACCTACAGCAATTACGCGGATGAGACGGTGGTCGTCAGCGGAGGACGAGCGATTTCCGGCTGGCAGAAATCGACCGGCAACATCTGGACCGCGAACGTCCCCGACGTCGCAGCCGGCAAATGGATGTTCCGGCAGCTCTTCGTCGATGGACAGCGGCGCACGCGCGCCCGGAGTCCGAACAGCGGCTATCTCCTCACCGCTGGGTACTTGCCCGGCATTACGAATCCGATGGACCAGCAGGAGAACCCGATGGCGAAGCTCGGCTTCCGCTATCGCGAAGGCGATCTCAAACAGTGGAACAATTTTGACGACGTCAATCTCGTGCTCGTCGATAACTGGTTCTCGTCGATTCACTACATCGCCTCTCTATCGCCGGGCGACCGCACGGTGCTGTTCACAGCGCCGAGGAGCTTGGTTATCGGTTTCGTCTCGCCCCAACTCCGATACAAGCGATACTACGTGGAGAATTTTCTCGAGGCGCTCGATTCGCCGGGAGAGTGGTATCTCGACAAGCACACTGGCGTGCTCTCGTATTGGCCCCTGCCGGGTGAGGACCCTACCAAAGCCACGGTGATCGCCCCTTTTCTCCGGCACCTGGTGCAATTCAACGGCTCTCAGGCCCGACCGGTCCAATACGTGACTCTGCGTGGCCTATCGTTTCAGTACGCGGACTGGTTCCTCGCCCGCGATGCGGCGCTCGAGGGGGGCTTCAGACCATACTCGGCCGCGATCGAGGCGCGCACTACGAGTCACCTTACAATCGACCGATGTGAGATTGCCCACGTCGGAGAGATGGGCGTCCTCATCGAGAACTCCCATGACAACCGGCTGTCGCGATCGAGGCTCCACGATCTCGGTGCCGGTGGCGTCTACATCAACAGCTACGCTGACCTGGCGGTCCGCAACGTCGTCGACAACTGCTTCATTCACGATGGCGGCAAAGTCGCCACCTCCGCGTTTGGTGTCCTCCAGTTTCGGGGCAGCCAGCACACGATCTCCCACAATGAAATTGCCGGCTTCGACAACTTCGGCATCAAGGTCGCCACGGTGGCCTTGCAAGGCCAGGGTGCGCCCCACGACAACATCATCGAGTTCAATCACGTCCACGACATCGGCCGAGGCGTGCTCAGTGACCTCGCCGGGATACACATCGGCAGCGGTGGCAGCGGTGATGCGCCCGGCACTAAGATCCGCAAAAACCATGTCCACCACGTCTACACGTACACTTACGGGGATAACGGCATCTACACGGACGAGGGCGTGTCGAGCGTTACGGTCGAGGACAACCTCGTCCACGATGTCGGGACCGGATATCAGCACAACTTCGGCACCGGCAACGTCGTCCGGAACAACGTCTTCGCGTCCCTTCGCGAAGCCGTGACGAGTAGCAACCGCGAATTGTCCACTCCGTCGTTCACATTCGAGAACAATATCGCGCTCGTCGAGAATGGGCAGATGCTCGAACCGAATTCGGTTGGGGCGAAGTATCTCTTCGATAGAAACCTCTACTGGGTACCGGCCGGCAGACCGCTTCGGGTCTCGGGTCTGACCTTCGACGAGTGGAAGGGACGCGGACAGGATGTGCACTCAATGATCGCCGATCCGCTCTTCTCCGAACGAGGCGACTTCACTCTCCAACCGCAGTCTCCGGCCTTCGTCCTCGGCATTCACAACGTCGACGTGAGTGGCGCCGGTCTTTATGGCGATTCCGCCTGGACCTCTCTGCCTCAGCGTGTACTCGGACGATCAAAGACCCGGTTCATCGCGACGCCCGGCCGTCAGGTGGTCGATGAAGACTATGAAGACGTTGCAGTCGGTGACCTGCCGGGATATGCCATCGTCTACGGAGAGAACACCGGCGCGTCCGTCCGCGTGACGGACGCAGCCGCAGCCGGCGGAAGTCGCCGGAGTCTGAAGTTCGCGAGCATTGCCGGAGTTCGGCCGTATTCGCTGAGCGAGGGGTACCAGCCGTACCTAACGAACGGCACGGCCTACATGCAGTTCGATCTGCGCATCGATAGCGGCAGCCCCGCCCTTGTCTGGAGCGAGAGCAGCACCATCTCGACAACAATAATAAACGGCCCGAATATCTACGTGCGGCCGAACGGCACTCTCGTCGCAAACGGGAAGACGCTCATGACGCTCCCGAAACGAGAGTGGGTGCGATTCAATCTCGTTTGTCCTCTCGGCGTCCGTTCTGACGGGACGTACTCGCTCACCGTCATGGTCGCGAACCAGAGTCTTCGCCGGTTCGACGCCCTTCCTTTCGATTCTCCGCGATTCAGCCGCCTGACATACATGTCGTTTGCGAGCGCGTCGGATCAGGAAACCGCGTTTTTTGTCGACAATGTTCACTGGGGAATTGTGACAGCAAGGCGCAGGGCGGCGAGATAGCGCTGGAGAGAGCGAGGTCAGGCTCCGGGGTCAGGTCGGTTCGTTCTAGTGACATACCTGACAGGGAGTTCTAGGGACATATTTGACAGGTTGTCGACGACAGTAGCAGCCACGGAGGGGAAGACACGTGGCGCTGCAGGAGAAGACGATCGTGGAACAAAGGATCGAGGCGATGGCTCTGCTGGCCGAGCACTACGGGGCGACGATCTCATAGGGACCGAGGCGTGTGCCTGCACTGAGACTCATGGGTTCTTCAGTCTAGCGGGCCAGTTCTGTACCAGCGTGATCGGCTCGTTGGCTTCCTCGCGAGAGAGTCGATTGAGAAGGAAACGCGTCCCGTCCGAGGAAACGTCGTACTGCTTGATCGAAGTATGACCGAGGACGTTGACCTCGAAGAGAGGCGCAGGCGCTCCGGCCTCTAACGTGGGCTTGAGCGTGATGGGGACCGCCATCATCTTTCGCTCCGGCGAGATGTAGTACAGCTCGCGGCCGTCGCCACGCCAGGAGGGCATCGTTCCCCCCGCCGAGGAGACCAGCACTTTCTCGCGGGACTCGGGAAAGTTGCGGACGTAGATCTCATTCCTTCCCGACTCGTTCGACTGGTAGGTGATCCACTTCCCATCCGGCGAAAGGATGGCGCCACTCTCCATGAAAGGAGTGACCAGCCACGGCGTCGCTTTCTTTTCCGCTATCGAATACGTCCAGATGTCCGTGAACGTGTTCCTGTTCCCGGTCGAGACGAACACCAGCCAGCGGCCGTCGCGCGAGGTATCCGTCGGAAGCTTCCCGCGCTCGCTCTGATAGACGGTCTCCTCCTGTCCCGTTCCGCCCGATGAAATGCGGAACAAATTTGGCGGGCCGTTCCGAGCTGAAAAGAACGTAATCTCCCGATCGTCTGCGGACCAGACCGGTCCCGATTCGTTCGCGGCGTTGTAGGTCAGGCGAGAGGACACATTGCGAATAAGGTCGAAAATCCAGATGTCTCCCAACCCGCTCGCGGCGGCGGAGATGTCCACTGCCACTCGCCTTCCATCATGCGAGATCCGCGGGCTGTAAAAAAGCGCGGGAGGTCCGAGCGCGCCGAGCTCTTTCCCCTGACGATCCACCCAGACGAGCTGGGTTGGCGCCAGCAGATTTCCTTTCTGATAGACGAGGTTGCCCCGGTTCGAAACCGAGAAGATCCCCTGTCCGCGGCTCGCGGCGATCCGTTCCGCCAGAGGAAAGGCGGTGCCGGTCAGCTCGAGGCTCCTGGCGTCGAAGCGCTGTGCCACGAGACTCCGGTCGCGGATGAAGATCAGGTATCCCGGCGAGGCGTAAGCGACCGATGTATTCTGAGCGATCAAACGCTTTCGCTCGTTCCCTTCGATCGATCCGACGTAGATCCCGGCTTCGCCGCTGCCACCGCCGCTCGCCACAAAGAGAAATCGCCGCCCGTCGGGGAGAAAGAACGGCCAGCGATGCGTCGACTCGCCGGCAGTGAGGCGCGTAACAGCCTTTGCGGGACCGCCAGTCGCCGGGACGATGAAGATCGGATCGGCGGGCGAGGGAGTAAATGCGATTAGTCCATTCGCTCCCCAGCTGCCACCGCGGGCGGCGGGCGCGGCGCAGATGGTGGAGACAGGCCCCCCGTCCTGATCGATCGTCTTGAGCTTTCCATCGGCAAAAAACCCGATCTGCCGCCCATCGGGGGACCAGAAAGGGTATTGCGCGCCCTCCGTGCCGGCGAGCTGGCGCGCGACACCGGAGGCGAGCGGCCGGACAAAAAGAAACCACGCGGCCTGCCCGTCCCCCGCCAGGAAGGCAATGCGGCTTCCGTCGGGGGACAGCGCCATGGCGCCCTGAACCAACCGGAAGGTCAACTTTTCAGGCGGAAGAAGGACCGATTCCACCGGCTGCGAGGGCGGGCGGCGCATCTCGATGACCATCCAGGTG
>JBKJYP010000036.1:0-9000 GCA_046715695.1 Actinomycetota bacterium
TTCATGAGCCGCGGTGATCGACTCGTGTTCTCGAACGGCGTGCTGATCTTGGCTGTAGTTGCCGCATTGCTCGTGGTTGCCTTCGACTCGGATCTGAACCGGTTGATCCAGCTCTATCTCGTCGGTGTTTTCATCTCCTTCACCCTGTCCCAAGCGGGAATGGTCCAACACTGGAGGAAGCTCCGGGGGCCACACTGGAAGGGTCGAGCGTTCATCAACGGATTCGGCGCCTCGATCACCGGACTCGTCTTCGGCATCGTGGTTACCACTAAGTTCTTCGGTGGGGCGTGGATGGTTGTGGGGCTTATCCCGGTGCTCATGTGGCTGATGATGTCGGTCAACCGGCACTACAGGTCTGTTGCCGAACAACTCGCACGTCCCGAGCGCCGTCCTGCCGACCGTAGGGCGGGTAACAACAACATGGTGATCCTCGTGGGACGTGTGGATGCCGCGACGATCCGGGCGATCGGATACGTCCGGTTCTTCGCACCTCGGACGATCACCGCGATCACGTTCGAAAAGGCCAACGTGGCCGCCTTCAAACGCGTCGCTCCGGAGATCCCGATCTCGTTTCTCTCCGGGAAACGCTCGATGTCGGTGGCGGTGAAGGACCATCTTGCCGCCGTTCGGAAGGGCATCGAGGGGGACGACTTCGTAACGCTTGTTGTCCCCGAGCTTCTCGAAGGCAAGGGTCTGCTCGAACTCGTACGACGGCCTGCATTGCACAGGTTGAAAGCGTCGCTGCTTCGTGAGCAGGAGATCCAGGTCATGGACGTGCCGATCATGCGTGAGCACCTGGACGACGACGGTGATGGTTCGAAGATGCCCGCTCGCAACCAGGTGATCGTTCTGGTTTCAGGCTTGCACAACGCAGCGCTGCAGGCGATCGAATATGCGGAGACGCTCCGTGCCGCGGATCTGACGGCGGTCTCCTTCAGCCTCGATCCGCTCGAGAGCGAACGCCTCGCAGAGCAGTGGATCCAATCCGAGATGCAGATCCCCTTGGAGCTCCACCACTCACCCTTCAGAGATCTCGGGGCATCTCTCATCGAGTATGTCCGCGCCCTTGGAGCAGACGGTGTCGATCGGATAGTCACCGTTGTGCTGCCGGAGTTCGTGGTCGACAGGTTCCGTCATCAGTTCCTGCACGGGCAGACCGCCCTACTAGTGAAACGCCATCTGCTCTTCGAGCATGGCGTGATCGTCGTAAGTGTGCCGTTCCACCTAGAAGATCAGGCCTCGCCTTAGCGCGTGCAGCATCGACGGGGGTTCGCTCGTCATCAACGCATGGATGAGACCGGACTACTCGATGTGGAGGCATACATGCAGAAGAAGCTTGCTTTCGGCGCTGTGTTTTGTGTGATCGCTGTGTTCGCCGCCGGGATGATCGCTAAAGGAGAAGTTGCGGATCGGGTCTCCGATGTACCGGAGACCCTGCGGATCGAGACCGTTATCTCGATCGACGATGACGGGCTGACCGAGCTCGTTGCCGGCGCCGGAAGCATCTGGGCGTTGAACGGTTCGGAAGGCACGACCTATGAGATCAAGACGACCACCAATGAGCTCGGGCGTGTGATCGAGACGGATGACGATTCCGAGAACCTGGCAGTGGCCGACGGCCGCGTCTGGACCGTCACCAAAGGCAAGGGTTACGTCACGACGTCGCCCGTGTCGGGCGAGCTCGATGGTTTCCGCCGTTTCACCGTCGTCCCGAGGGTCCCCGCGGCCGACGATGGCGGCGTCCTTCAACTCCATTCCGAGACCGATCGCGTGTGGGTGGCCGCGGGCGTCGAACGCCCGACGCTGGCCTTGGACGCCGCTTCGGTCGGCGGATACCCCCCGGCGATCGCGGCCACTTCATTGACGAACTTCACCGCTATCGGAGGCAACGACGACGAGGTGTGGGGCATCACTCTTGATGACCGGATAGCTCAGCTGGCCGACGACGGAAGCATCGAATGGGATCAGCGGATCGAGGGGAACCCGAACGTCCGGAAGATCGCGGTTGAAGGGGACGGCGCCTGGCTCCTCGACGACGACAGACTCGTTCGGATCGACCAGAGGACGGGACGGACGTCTGACCTGAAAGTGGAAGCCCGGGATATCGCCGTTGGGGATGGCCTGCTGTGGGCGGTGGGTGTGCATCGCTTGAGCATCTTCGACGCTGGTACCTCCGAATCACTCGGCTCGATAGACATCGACGCCAACCTGCTGCGCGTCGCGTACTCGACCGGCTCCGCATGGGTCCTCGGCTCCAACGGCAAGATCTTCCGCGTGTCGATGAGCCCAGAAGCTCTGAAGCTCACTCAACCGGTGCAGGACGATCGACTTGTCTACGTCTATTCATCCGATGGAGACCTATGGGGTGAGCAGGTCGACGGCGATGACGTGAACCTGGTCGCTCACAGAGACGACGACCGCAGACCGTCTATGTCGGTCGACGGACGGACGATCGCGTTCCAGCGTGATCGCGCCGAAGGGGGCCGGATCTTCTTCCTCGATCTGTCGAACGGTAGAGAGCGCTTCCTCGGCCACGGTGGCTGGCCGACCTTCGGCCCAGGAGACCGTTTCGCCTACGTGTCTCGAGGCGCTGCGACGGACGGCATCAACTTCGTGCAGAGAGGAAAGACGATCTTCGTTCCGACCGGTCAGAACCCCTCGCATCTGAGATGGGACGAGGATGGGACGCACCTCTATTACATCGCCGGGCCGGCAGGCCTGGTCCATCCGTCACGGATAGCGATCTCGGGAACAGGTACACCGGGTCTGCCTGAGGTGCTTACACCCACTGTTTCCCCCACAGGTGCGACGTTCCCGGTGGCGGCGCCCGATGGCGATCGGTTGTATGTGATCCGCGCCTGTTGCCCGAACCCCGGGGCCGAGATCATCTACGAGTTCGGCTATATCGACCTCACATCTCCGACGCGTCCCTTCATCGGAGAGCTCGAGCTAACCGAAACGGGACTCGGCGAGGCGGTCACGCTGACCCGGATGCACGGCCTCACGCCTCCTGGGCTCGGCGATCCTCAGAGATGGACCGAGAGCGACAAGGACGCGTGGCTGGTGAGCGACGGTGCCAACGTCGTGTACCTGCTACGTGACGAGGCTCACTGGTCGTTCGCGAACCAAGCCCTGGAGCATCCGGGCCGTGGCGTCTTCGACGGCTTCGGCCGAGCGCTGCAAGCGACCTCAGCGGATCCGGGTGAGGTTCCGGCTACCCCGACACCGTCGCCGGAACCTTCGTCCACACCTTCGCCGACGGCGGCCACGGTTTCACCTTCACCCACCGACCCGCGCTAGCCGCTACGGACGGGCCGGACCTTCTTGGCGATCGCTGAGAGGGTCCGGCCTGCGGGCGCTCGGATCACCGTCTCGGCCCGGTCATCGAAAGGTGTGGGCTCCGCGTTGATCACTATCAACGAGGCCCCGGAGTCGATCGCCAGAGAGGGGAGCTCCGCGACCGGGTACACGGTCAAGGAAGTCCCCACCGCGACGAATACATCACACGAGACTGCGGCCGCGGTCGAGCGCTCGACATCGGACGGATCGAGGTTCTGACCGAAAGAGACCGTCGCGGACTTCAGCAGGCCCCCGCACAACAGACACGGCGGATCGTGCTTGCCGGCTCGCACTCGATCGAGGGCCGTGGCCATCGGACCCCGGTCACCACAGCTTAGGCAGGCGACCTCCACGATCGTTCCGTGGATCTCTACCGTGTTGTCGGGTGGCGAACCGGCAGCGAGGTGGAGGCCGTCGATGTTCTGAGTGACCAACATCGATACGACCCCAAGCTTCTGCATCTCGGCGAGAGCGAGGTGACCTTCGTTCGGCTGCGCCGTCCATGCGGGGTGCTCGAGCCGGAGTTGCCAGGCGCGACGCCTCACCTCCGGGTCCGAAACGTACGCCTGGATGTTCGAGAGCCGTGCCGCGTCCGGGTCCTTCGTCCACACCCCCTGGGGGCCGCGGAAATCGGGGATCCCCGACTCGGTCGAGATGCCGGCCCCCGTCAGAGCCACACAGAAGGTGCTCGAGGCCACGAGGTCCGCAGCGAAGTCGACGTCGTGCATCCGCCTGACTCTAAGTCGGGGGAGACTCGGGTGCGTGAGATTCCCTGAGATCGACCCGTCCCTGGCGCGCTATCCCGCGATAGCCTCCGTGCCGAACAAACCAGCACGCCCCTTCTGGTCCGTGATGATCCCGAACCACAACTGCGATCATTTCCTTCCGGAAGCGCTCTCATCCGTCTTGGGCCAGGATCCCGGGCCGACCAAGATGCAGATCGAGGTGATCGACGATCGCTCGACCGCCGGTGACCCCGCGAAGATCGTCAAGCGTCTCGGTAAGGGACGAGCCGGTCTGCATGTCCACGAGGAGAACAAAGGGATCGCCGGGACATTCAATACATGCATCGAGCGGGCGCGAGGTCGATGGATCCACATCCTTCATTGCGACGACTGGGTGAACGATGGGTTCTACGTCGCGATGGAGAGGTTCATCAAACGTCATCCGGGGGTGGGGTCGGTCATGTGCCGGACCTTCATGGTCGACGAAGCCGGCCGGATAACGAATCTGTACCGAAGGCCTCCGGGTGTTCAGGACGAAGGAGTCGTCGAAGGCGCGGGCCGGTTGCTCAAGACGTTGAACTTCGTACCGACGCCGAGCATCGTGGTGCGACGAGATGTCTATGAGCAGGTAGGAGGTTTCACGTCCCTCCTGGCACACGCCGCCGACTGGGAGATGTGGATGCGCGTCGCCGATGCAGCGCCGTTCGCATACCTTGACCAGCCCCTCGCGAGTTATCGGGTCACCGATAACCAGCACTCCGTTCAGTCGGCGATATCGGGCGAGGCTATGGAGGAATACCTCAAGGCGGTCGCGCTGGGGCTGACGAGAGTGGCGCCTAAGGACAGAGCGCAGATCTCGAAGGATGCAGGTCGCTTCCTGTCCGGACGCGCCCTCGCCTTCCGCAACCGGATGTGGCGCCAAGGCAACCGACCGGCGTCACTGAAGTGGGCCTATCGCTCGTTCAGGTTCGACCCGTCGGCGCGCAACGCAGCTCGAGTTGCGATGTCGGTTGCAGCACTGGCCCTCGGGGAGAGAGCCGGACCGAAAGATCAGGCGATCTACTGAACGGAGCGCCTGCCCTCGATGCGCCCGAGTTGGTGGCCCACGAGGTTGGCGGCACGCAGAAGTCCGCCCCAGCACCCCCGGAAGATCGCATGTCCGACCGACCCGATCATGGCGCGCCAGGGGTTATGTCGCAGCGTTCCCATCCGTGCCTGAGCGATGGCGTTGTTACGGCCGCGAGTGAGATTGGATCGCAGCAGTGATCTCAACTTCAGGTCTTCAGGCAGCCGCCGGTGCCAGACCCTTGCTTCATGCACGTAGGTGATGTTGCCGCCGGCTTCGCGGAAGCGGTGTTGCCACTCGACCTCGTCTCCCCCCACTCGTAACGCTTCGTCGAACCGGCCGGTGAGTTCCACGGCCTTCCGGTTGACCGCGAAGTTCGCGCCCCATGCCCACCGGGGCTCGGCACCGGCTTCGAGGTCGAGGGTCGTTGCCAATGGCCGAGATGCACATCTCTTGCAGATCCGGGGAGCAGGGCCCTCGAGACGAAGGCTGATGCGTCCGCCGAGGCATATCGGTTCCGAGCGCGAACCCCATGCACTCTCCATGGAAGCCAGCCAGTCCCGCGGAACTTCGACATCGTCGTCGAGGAAACAGAACAACTCTGCTGTCGAGGAGGCGATCGAGAGATTGCGCGCCGCATTCAACCCCCCGCCCTGGGATCGCAGCACGCGCAGGCCTGATCGATCCAGCTGGAGCGTGCCGTCCGGTGAGTCGTCGACCACGATCACCTCGTACGGATGCTCGACCCTCTCTTGAGACAGCACCCCTTCGATGACGCCCGCGAGCATCACTGGCCGCCCGCGCGTGGGAACCACTACGGCTATCTCAGGCGCCGGCGTCTGCTTCATGAGAAGAGCGTACGGGGAGGATCCGGTGTCTTGGATACCATCGACTCTTATGGGCGACTGGGATGGATTCATAGACAGACTGGCGAGCAAACAAGCCACAGTCGCGGTGGTCGGCCTTGGCTATGTCGGCCTGCCCGTAGCGATGAGCTTCGTCGACGCAGGCTTCAACGTGATCGGGCTGGACGTGGCAGCGACTCGTGTCACGGCCCTCCAGAAGGGCCAGAGCTACCTGCGTGACGTTCCCTCCGAGCGGGTTGCCGCGGCCCAAGCGACAGGACGAGTGAAGTTCACGCAGTCGTATGAAGACCTATCGAAGGCGGAGGCCGTTCTGATCTGCGTGCCCACGCCACTCCTCGAGGGGACGCCGGATATCTCGTCGATCAAGGCCGCTTCGCAAGGTTTGGGACGGGTCTTAGTTTCACCCGTCCTCGTGGTTCTGGAGAGCACGACCTATCCGGGGACCACCGAAGAGATCGTCGGACCGCTGTTGGAGGACGGTGTACGCAAGGTTGGGGTGGACTTCCTGCTTGCGTTCTCCCCCGAGAGGATCGATCCGGGGAACCAGGAATATGACTTCACCGATATCCCCAAGATCGTCGGCGGCTCGACCCCCGAGGCGACGCGCGCGGCGGAGGTGCTCTACGGACATGTGGTGCCGAAGGTCTTCACCGTGCCCGGTACCCGCGAAGCCGAGATGGCGAAATTGATCGAGAACACATTCAGACACGTGAACATCGCATTGGTGAACGAGCTCGCCGTATATGCGCATGAGCTCGGCATAGACATCTGGGAGTCGATCTCTGCGGCGGCGACGAAGCCTTTTGGGTTCATGCCGTTCTGGCCGGGGCCTGGATGGGGTGGTCACTGCATCCCCCTTGACCCTGCATACCTCTCTTGGCGTGTCCGCAAGGATCGAGCGCACGAGGTTCGTTTCGTGGAGTTGGCTCATACGGTCAACTCGGAGATGCCGCGTTATGTCGTCGAGCGCATCACGCTTGGATTGAACGACCTCGGTCTTGCCGTTAAGGGAGCGCGGGTCCTAGGCGTCGGCATCGCGTACAAGGGGGGCACCGAGGATCTGCGAGGTTCTCCAGGACTTAAGGTCCTTACGATGCTCAAAGAGAGAGGAGCGGTGGTCGACTATCACGACCCCCTCGTGCCGTCGCTCGTTCTCGGCGACACCCAGGTGGAGTCGATCGAGCCCACCTCCGTGGCGTTGGACGGTTACGACATAGTCGTCGCTCTCGCCAAACAAGATGATGTGGACTGGGGAGAGCTACAGAGAGGATCGCGTTTGATACTTGACTGCTGCAATGCCTTCCCGGTGGATTCCGAAAAGGTGGTCCGTCTATGAAACGTGCGATCGTCGCCGGCGCCGGAGGCTTCATCGGCCATCACATGGTCCGGTTCCTCAAGGCCGAGGGTTACTGGGTCCGCGGAGCAGATATCAAGGAACCGGAGTACGAGGCCTCACCGGCCGACGAGTTCGTCGTCGCCGACCTCCGTGAGTTCGACGGCTGCGCGCTGGCATGCGATGGGGGCGGCGAGGTCTATCAACTGGCGGCCGACATGGGTGGGATCGGCTTCATAAGTGAGAACCATGCCGATGTGGCACGCAACAACGTCCTGATAAACGTCCACATGCTCGAAGCCGCGCGTGCTGCCGGCACCGATCGCCTCTTCTACTCGTCCTCCGCATGCATCTATCCGCTCTACAAGCAAGAGGAGCCCGACGTGACTCCGCTCAGAGAGGAAGACGCCTATCCCGCGCAACCGGAAGAGGGCTATGGCTGGGAGAAGCTCTACTCCGAGAAGTTGTGCGAGTACTACGCCGCCGACAAAGGCCTCCCGACCCGCGTCGCTCGTTTCCACAATGTCTACGGCCCCCTGGGCACGTACGAAGGGGGCCGCGAGAAGGCTCCCGCGGCGATCTCGCGCAAGGTGGCGCTCGCGCCGGACGGGGGAGCCATCGAGGTGTGGGGGGATGGGAAGCAGACCAGGTCCTTCATGTACGTGGATGACTGCGTCGAGGGGATCTACCGGATCATGCGCTCCGAGCACGGGGCTCCATTGAACCTAGGCAACGACTTCCTCATCTCGATCGACGATCTCGTCGACCTCGTGAGCTCCATCGCCGGCAAGACGCTGGAGAAGGAGCACATGCTTTCGGCCCCCCAGGGTGTGCGCGGGCGGAACAGCGATAACTCGAGGCTCCAGGGGGTCCTCGGCTGGGCCCCGGCGATAACCCTGGAGAAAGGGCTCGAGCCCACCTACCGCTGGATCGAGGCGGAGCTCGGCAAGGCCGGCCGGCTGCCTGCGGTGGCGGCTAGCTAGGTCGCATTAGCTCGGTATCATGACCGACTCAACGCCCCCTTAGCTCAGTCGGCAGAGCGTCTCCATGGTAAGGAGAAGGTCCACGGTTCGATTCCGTGAGGGGGCTCCCAGGCGGAGACCCGTCTCGCCGGGGCGGTGTAGCTCAGGGGCAGAGCAGGCGGCTCATAATCGCCGAGTCGGTGGTTCGAGTCCACCCGCCGCTACTTCCGGCACCACTCAACCCGGCGTCTCCGGCTGTCGATAAGGGAACATGGCAACCTTCTGTCCCCGCTGCTCGAGCACAGTCGAAAACAAAGACGGCTACTGCCTCCTCGGCCATCCTCTGCGGACGGCTTCCGGGGTGGCCGGTGAGTCACCGCTGGCGGACCTCCGCCGTGAGGTTAACGATGCCTTCGAGGACGGCTTCCCGGGGCTGGAGCGCACGCTCACTCCGGCAGTCGCAGCGGAAGTCTCGGAACCACAGCCCGGTCGACCTTCTCCCTATCTGTCCCCGGACGACCCAATTTCGGCGTTCGCCCCCGCCCCCCGCATGGACTGGGGCCCGGCGCACACTCCGCTGCGACGACTGCTCCAGCGGGCCCCCCGATCCGAGGACTGACCGGGGACGCCCACTGTCGCCTAGTCGTGCACCTGCAGGCCCGATATACTGCTTTCCTCCAACCATCACCCAGGAGGATCAGCCGTGGCC
>JBKJYP010000037.1:0-12060 GCA_046715695.1 Actinomycetota bacterium
ATCAAGGTGATGAAGAGACGCTCCTATGGCTTCCGGGACCCCGAGCGCTATCGTCAGAAGGTCCTATTGGCGTGTGGTCACCGAGCTGTCGGGGCTGGCTGAACCACCGTGCTTCGTGAAGAGCCCAGTTTTACTTAGGGGGTGACGGTCACGTCTTTCCGTTTGGAGCGGCCCGCTTCGTGGTCCGTGTCTTGTTTGGGCCAGACGGCTTGGACGGTCTTGCTGCGGCGGGGTTTGATGAGAAGGGTTGCTTCGCAACCATCCGAAAGTCGGCGACGCGTCTCCTTGCCCGAGACATCGAACAACACGAAGTCGTTTTCGTGGCCGGTGCATGGGCGCGCGAACACGGTTAGCTCGACATCCTTCCTCGGTTGAACCTCGTCATCAGAAATGATCAACCGCACACGGACGGAAACGAGGACGGGGACCGTGGATGAGCTCGCTTCACGACAAGATGGTGTCGCTTCCGCGATCGCACTGTAGTTGGCCGAGTGATCGCGCAAGTAGCTCTTGGTGAACGTGCCGTCGTCGGACGTTTCGAACAGGTCGAATGTCTCTGCCTGGTCACCGCCGAAGGGCGTCCTGATGATCCGCACAACTCCCAGCGCGCACGACGGATCGGTTGAGGTGATCCTGCCGGTGAGCGTCATGGGTTTCTGGAAGCCTCGGGCTCTACCTCCTGCTTCCAAGGAAACGTCGCGTTCGAAACCGGATGGAGACGAGGGCGTTGCGCTCACGGCGGTAGAAGAGATCGAAGGCGATGCGATCGACGGCGAGGCGATCGGAGGCTCGGACGCCACCGGAGGAGGAGACGCCGTGGTTGATCGCCACGTCTTCGTCACCGCATCGGTCGAATCGGGTTCTTGTCGTTCACCGGGGCCCACCGTCTCGTCCTGGCCCTCTCGGCCGTCACCCTCGAAGGCCAGGTCGGTTCCAGTCTCGTCGATCCAAACGGTGTAGAAGCTGGTGCCGGCCGCGGGCACTTCGACTACATGGGCCACCTCGCAGGACCCGTTCGCCGAGGTTCGACAACCGAGCTCCGGAGTCGTCGGCGAGAACGATCCGTCTGGGTCGTTCGAACCCGAGATCTCGACATCGAGGTTGGCGCCGGAGTGGGGCGATCCCCCAACCGTCGCCGTGCACAACAGCGAATGGGAGCTGCCCGATCGGTCGTCTGTCTCCGGCTCGCAATCGAGGACCATGGGGGCTCCCGTTCCACCGCCACCGCCAGGCCCAGGCCCGACGGGTGGAGTGGTCCAAGTCGTCGACACGACGTCCGTTCCGTCGATCTCGTCGAGGTCGCCGGCGACGGTCGTCTCGTCGAGACCTTCGCTGAGATCGGCCTCGAGGCTGGAGGTATCACCATCGACATCGATCCAGGCCCGGTACGTCGTCGTGCCGGGGTTCGCACCGTTATGGGTGAACCCGCAAGTTCCGTCGGCGCCCGTGACGCAGAGATCATCTGGGGCATCGGGGGTGTTCCCGTCGAGCTCGTTCGCGCCATCGAGCTCGAGCGAGATCTCGATGTTCGGCATCAGCGTGTCGAAGTCGTTGCGAGCGGTGCACGTGATCGATCGGGAGGACCCGGTGGCCAACGATGCGGTCTCGGTCAAGCAATCCAGGCGTGAAGCTCCCCGGACATAACGCAAGACATCCGTCCCGTCGGGCTCTGGATCAAGGCCGGGTACCGCCGACTCGACAGGTCCTTCGGTCGTATCGGCCTCCAAGGTGACCTGATCGTCATCGGCGTCGAGCCACAGACGATAGGTGGTGGGCCCGGCTTCGTCGTCGGGCGGAAGGTGCTGGATCTGGCAGCGTCCCTCGAGGTCCGTGTCGCAGGAATCTTCCGGATCCGACGGGTCGGCATTCCCGTCGAAGTTCCCGACGCCTTCGAACTCCGCGAAGACCGGCGCGGCGGCCACCGTGTTGCCGAACGCGTTGGTCGCGAGACACGTGATGATGGACGGTGTTCCGGGATCGGTGATCAGCGTTTCATCCACACAGTCGAGGCGCGATGCCCCCCAAGCGATGCGCACGACATCGGTCCCATCCGGTTCGAGCCCCGCGCCCGCAACCGCGCCCTCGTCGAGCCCCTCGGTCGCATCTGCCTGCAACGTGACCTCGTCATTGTCGGCGTCGAGCCAGATCCGGTAAGTGGTTGCTCCGGCTTGCCGGGTTGGAGGGGTGTGCTGGATGCTGCACCGGCCCTCGAGGTCCGTCATGCACTCCGCGTCCGGGTCGGCGGGATCGTTGTTGTTATCGAAGTTGCCGACGCCGTCGAACTCTGCGAAGACGCGGACGTTGGGGACGAAGTTGCCGAACGCGTCGGTCGCGAGACAGACGATGGCTATCGGTGTGCCCGGGTCCGCCGCTCGACTCTCATCCACGCAGTCGAGCCGCGATGCCCCCCAGGCGATGCGCACCACATCGGTCCCATCCGGCTCAGGGCCGGAGCCCGGCACGGAGCCCTCGACGGGACCCTCGGTGGTGTCGACTTCCAACGTATCTACGTCGTTGTCGCCGTCCAGCCATATCCGGTAGGTGGTGACACCGGACTCGTCGAAGGGAGTGGTGTGTGGGATGTTGCACCGGCCCTCGAGGTCGGTCTGACACAGCTCGTCTTGGCTGGCGGGATCGTTGTCGTTATCGAAGTTGCCGACGCCGTCGAATTCGGCTCGAACTGTCGCCCCGGCCACGAAGTTGCCGAAAGCGTCGGTGGCGAGACAAGTGATGTCCTGTGACGTCCCCGGATCGACGGTCCGGGTCTCATCCACGCAGTCGAGCCGCGACGCTCCCCGGCCGACGCGGACCACATCGGTCCCATCGGGCTCCGGATCGGAGCCGGGCGCCAAGTTCTCGTCGGGTCCCTCGGTCGCATCGACTTCCAACGTCGCCCGAACGTTGTCGCCGTCCAGCCAGATCCGATAGGTCGTGACGCCGGACTCATCGATGGGAGGGATGTGCGGGATGTTGCACCGGCCCTCGAAGTCGGTGGTGCACTCCGCGTCTGGGCCGGCGGGGTCGTTGTCGTTATCGAAGTTGCCGACGCCGTCGAACTCGGCGAAGACGCGAGCATTGGCCACGGAGTTGCCGAAAGCGTCGGTGGCGAAACAGGTGATGCTCTGCGAGGTCCCCGGAAAGACGGTCCGGGTCTCATCCACACAGTCGAGCCGCGATGCCCCCCAGGCGATCCGCACGACATCGGTCCTATCGGGCTCGGCAGCTGAGCCGGGAACCGAAGCCTCGTCGTGTTCCTCTGTCGCGTCGGCCTCGACTGAGGTGGCCGATCCATCTACGTCCGCCCAGAGCCGGTAAGTGGATAGGCCGGCGGCATCGGAGTCGAAAGAGAGGAAGCACCGGCCCACGAGGTCCGTGACACAGGTTTGCTCGGGGGTCGCGGGGTCGTTGTTGCCATCGCCGTTGCCCGCGCCTGAGATCTCGCCGAACACCGTGGTGCCGCCGACGGGGTTACCTCCAGCATCGGTGACATAACAGAAGACCCGAACGAGCGGTCCGACCTCGGCCGAAGCGGACTCTCGGGTGCAGTCGGTTCGAGCCGGGGGGCCGATGACGGGAGCGACGCCGCCGAAAGTGTTGGTCACGACATCGGTGTTGTCGGGCTCGAGGCCCGCCCCTGGCGTCACGAGCTCATCGGGCCCTTCGGTGACATCGGCCTCGGCCGACACATTGCTGAAGTCGATCCACGCTCGGTAAGTCGCGAGCCCGTTCTCGTTGTCCGCGGCGTTGTGGGTCAAGAAACACCGCCCCTGGGAGTCGGTCTCGCACTCGAGATCGGGATCGGCGAGGTTCGCGTTGTCGTCGGGGTCGTTGGCTCCGGTGATCTCGACATCGACAGCGACGCCCGGCATGAAGTTGCCGTAGGCATCGGTGGCTAAGCATTGGATCTCGTTGCTGAGTGAGGCCCCGGTCTCGTTGGTGCAATCGAGGCGGGTGGCCCAGATCGAGTTCGTCACGACATCGGTGTTGTCGGGCTCGGTAACCGTCCCCGGTGTCACCAACTCGTCGGGACCTTCTGTGACGTCTGCCTCGGCCGACAGGTTGTTGAAGTCGATCCACGCCCGATAGGTCGTGAGCCCGCCCGCCTCCGCTTCGAGGTTGTGGATCATGAAGCACCTGCCCCGGGCATCCGTCTCGCACCCGAGGTCGGGATCGGCGAGGTTAGCGTTGCCGTCGAGATTGTTCGCGCCGGTGACCTCGAGATCGATGTTGACACCGGACAAGACGTTCCCGTAGGCATCGGTCGCGAGGCAGTCGACGAAACCCTGTAACCGCACCGACGTCTCGTTGATGCAATCGAGCCGCGTCGCCCCGATCGAGTTCGTCACGACGTCGGTGTTGTCGGGCTCGGTTACCAAGCCCGGTGTCACGATCTCGTCGGGACCTTCTGTGACGTCGGCCTCGGCCGACAGGTTGCTGAAGTCGATCCACGCCCTATAGGTCGTGAGCCCACCCACCTCCTCATCGAGGTTGTGGATCATGAAGCACCGGCCCTGTGCATCCGTCTCACACTCGAGGTCGGGATCGGCCAGGTTCGCGTTGTCGTCGGGATCGTTGGCACCGGTGACCTCGACATGGATGTCGACACCGGACAAGACGTTCCCGTAGGCATCGGTCGCGAGGCAGTCGACGAAACCCTGTAACCGCACCGACGTCTCGTTGATGCAATCGAGGCGGGTGGCCCAGATCGAGTTCGTCACGACGTCGGTGTTGTCGGGCTCGGTTACCAAGCCCGGTGTCACGATCTCGTCGGGACCTTCTGTGACGTCGGCCTCAGCCGACAGGTTGCTGAAGTCGATCCACGCCCTATAGGTCGTGAGCCCACTCTGTTCCTCGGCCAAGTTGTGGTTGAGGAAGCAACGCCCCTGCGCGTTGGTCTCGCACTCGAGGTCGGGATCGGCGAGGTTCGCGTTGTCGTCGGGATCGTTGGCACCGGTGACCTCGACATCGATGTCCACACCGGAAGCGACGTTCCCGTAAGCGTCGGTCGCGAGGCAGTCGACGGTGTTACCGAAGGTCACAGCCGTTTCGTTGATGCAGTCGAGGCGCGTCGCCCCGATCGAGTTCGTCACGACATCGGTGTTGTCGGGCTCGATAACCGCCCCCGGTGTCACGACCTCGTCGGGACCTTCCGTCGCATCGGCCTCGATCCCTGGAGACGAGTCGACCCAGATCCTGTAGGTGGCGAGTCCAGTCTGTTCCTCGGCGAGGTTGTGGATGAGGAAGCAACGCCCCTGGGCGTTGGTCTGACATCCCAGATCAGGATCGGCCAGGTTCGAGTTGTCGTCGGGGTCGTTAGCGCCCGTGACCTCGGCATCGACGAACGTGTTGGGGGCCACGTTGCCGGCTTGATCCGTTACCAGGCAGTCGATGCTGTTACTGAAGGTCACGATCGTCTCGTTGATGCAATCCAGGTGATTGGAACCGTGGGAGGCAGCGGCTTCCGGCGCTCCCAACGGAGGCAGTAGGCCCGTGAGGGCCAAGAGTGAGAAGGCCACGGCTGCGAAACCGGCACGCCCGCGCCTGCGTCTAAGCGATGCAACCAATCTGAATGACCCCCGCGAAAAGGTTTCCGGCCGCTGAACTATAGGGGCGGCAAACTCCCGTGGCTAGGGCTCAGACGGGATCGCTTGCCAATCGGGCGTCGATTCCGTCGCTTTCCCCGAGCTCAGCTGTAGAAGCACGGTTCCGTCGAGGCTCGAGTAATAGATGTCTCCGTTCCCGCTGCGGAAGCTCGTGAACGCGATGCCCTGTGAGTCCGGGGCCCAGACGAACTCGATGTCGTCCTTCTTGTGGTCGGTCACCCGGGCCAGGCCGGTTCCGTCGGCGTTGATCAGGAAGACATCCATGTTGCGGTTCTGGAAGCGCTCGAAGGCGATCTTGGTGCCGTCCGGGGACCATTCGGGGTAGAACTCGGCCTGTGGTGAGGTCGTAATTGCCACCGGCGAGGATCCGTCTGCGCCCATGGCCCAGACCTCGCTGCCCCCCGTCTTCTCATGGGCCGAGTAGACGATCCGGGTCCCGTCGGGCGAATACGAGGGGAAGAACTCGTCGGCGGCCGTCGCCGTCAGTTGGAGCGAGGGCCCTCCGTTGACGGGGGCGACATAGAGATCGTACTGACCGCCGCCCCTCGTGGCGAAGGCGAGGAACAGGCCATCGGGCGACCAAGCGGGATCGAGGTGGATGCCTTTGCCCCTCGAAACGAGCAGGTCGAAGCTCCCGTCGAGGTCGGCGACCCTGATCTCTGTGGGTCCGTCCTCGTCGAACCAGTGGACGTAGGCGATACGGGTCCCGTCGGGCGACCAGACGGGGTCCCTGTCGGCCCCTGAACCCTTGGTCAAGCGGCGAGCCCCGGAGCCGTCCGCCGAGGCCACCCACACCTCAGAGCCGTCGAGACCCGTGCCGGACCGCACATAGGCGATCCGGGCTCCATCCGGAGACCACCTGGGGCTCCCCTCGAAGACACCACCCGTTGTGGTCATGGGACTCGATGCCCCTACAGATGGTGCCGCGGGGTCGGTGACCAAACTGACTCGGTAGAGATCCGCCTGCTTACGGCCCGCCTTGACGAAGGCGATCTCGCCGTCCGACCCGGGGAAGGGCGCCCCCAGTGTCTCGCTCGGAGCCAGGCTTAGGGTAAGGAAGAAGACCACCGGGATAGCCTTCAGGTACCTCATACGCCCGACCCTAGGGCTCTTTCGCAGATCTCGTCCATCAACAGGGGCCAAATCGCAACAAAACTTGACAGAACGGGCGGGGGCAAGGGACAATCCGCTGGCCCCCAACAGGGGGCTATCACTGCGTTGACCTGCTCCTTCGTCTCCGCAAGCGATGCCAGGGAAACTTTTTTGAGCGGCCGCGACCTTTGCGACCGCGCTTCGTTGATTAGGACGGGTGCCAGTTGGGGCCCGATAGGCACTGCGATGGTCGAGCGCAGAGGGGAGGTAGGAGCCAGGGACTGCAACATGGGTTCACATCTAGGGGAGAACCTCCCCGTCTGCAGGAAGGAAACAACCAGGCAACATCCGTAGTTCGCAACGAGTACACAGCAAGACCGCAAGTCAGTTCACTCATAGAAAGTCTTCATCCATGAAAGGGGTGAAAGTTGCATAAGAAAGTCCTCAGCATCTTTGCTGCGGCGATGGTCCTCTCGGGCCTCTTCGTAGTAGGAACGATCGCGCCGGCAGCCGCACAGGCACCGTTCGGGATCACGAACTTCCATCCGACCGACGACCCGGACGCGAACTTTTTTGTGGATTACGCGACGATCTTGTCGGATCGTTTCGACGGCACCAACACGACGGCCCATCTCACGGCTGTGGCTACCACCGACACCGACAGGGTCAGCTTCTACCACTGTCCACTCGGCGTAGCTCCTACGATCACCACCCAGGCCGAACTTGCGACTTGTGTGCTGATCCAAACCGACACCACGGCTACCACGCCTGCGGGTGGTGCAGCTGGTGCACCTGTGGATGAGGCCTACGACGTCGAGTGGAACATCCCGGTCGACCTCGACGGTACGCGCCGAGACATCGCCTCGCTCGCTTGCGTCGGTGCAGAGAGCGCAGGCAACCGAGTGGTGGCCGACGGCGGACTCGCCGCGAACTGCCTCGCGGATGTCGAAGCCGACGTGAGCCTCGAGGATGGCCAGAACTTCCAGGGTGCCACCGACGCCAACAGCCAGACCTCGGCTGCTGAGATCGTTTCCTACTGCACCTCTGACGTCACCGGCGGACCTTCCAACGGTGCGACCGACATCTGCCAGGTCGCCGGGGTCGGTGCTGGGACCACTGCTGAGGTTGCGGCCCGGTTCAAGTCGTTCCCGCACGGCTCATCGATCCCGAACGATGGTTTCGTCTTCCGTGCCACCGCCGACCCGACGATCATCCAGCTGGGCTACCGCCTCTATGGTCCCGCCGACTCGTCAGGTATCTCGGCTACTAACTCAACCGGATTCATTCTGTGCGGGGCGCCCATCCAGGCGGCTTCATCTTTCAATGTCTTCGAGTGCACGGTCACGACTGCCCAGATGACCGGAGCCAGCCTTACCAACCGAGAGCTCAACCTGATCCTCAGCGAGAACACGGACGTTGATGGCGCCGGTTACTGCGACACAACCGACGTCGGCCTCACCGGGGCTGCGACCCCGTCTGACCCGGATGGAGCCGACAGCGCGTTCTGTCAGTACGACGCTCACTACGTGGTCTCCAACGACCGCCGTGCCACGACCACAACGTTCTCGTGGGCCCCGGCATCTCAGCAGCCGGCCCCGAACGTCGACGACGGCAGCCCGGCGACCAACGCCGGCTGTGACACGGGCGAGACCCCGGACAACGCAGAGGACCAGCCGATCTCGATCGGTGGTACCCCGGCGCACCTCTGGGGCACGATGTGTGTCCGTGACCAGTTCAACAACCCGCTCTCGGGCGCGAACGTCACGTTCGAGTCCACGGGAGCCGATCCCGGTGCCGGCATCGTTGGTTGCGCCCCAGGCGAGGCTCTGCCTGCAGTAGGCGCGGGTGACCTGCACGATGAGCACGGCCCGACCACCAGCAACAACCAGCGCTTCGACGACTGCCACACGACGACAGACGCCTCTGGTGAGGCTTCGGTGCGGGTGGCCAACACCTCTACCGGCACCGCGATCGTCGCCAAGCCTGGCGTTCAGACGATCACCGGCTGTGTGGAGCGCCAGTACCTGGCGCCTCTCGCAGGTGACCAGACCAATCAGCCGACCGGCCACGGTTGTGCCGACGAGCTCGCAGGGGCCAAGGCGACCGGCACGGTCAACTGGCTCGCGATCCCGGACCACATCCACTTCGTGGTCTCGGGCACCGGCGGCACGAACCCGTGCCACAACGGTGACAAGTTCCGCTCGGCGACCGTCGGCCAGACCGTGGACCTTCTGGTCTGCACCCAGGTCGCGAGCGCCAGTGACACCCACGTGGGTGCGACCACCAACCAGCCCGGTGGTGGACGCATCACCTACGCGATCGTAGGTGCTGCCGGTGGTCAGCTGCAGATCGCCACACGTCTGCTGAACCAGCCGAACGAGACAGATGCCAATGGTCTCGCCACGCTGACGGCCAAGTGCGAGCAGGAAGGCACCGACACCATCACCGCCTCCCTGCGCAGCGACACCGACACCCTGATCCAGAACTCCACGCTGCAGGTCACTTGTGTGGCCGCAGGCCAGCCGACCATCGGCGGCACGACGAGCCCGAGTGGTTCGCCGGGCACGACCACCACAGCTCCAGGAACCACCGGTCCTCCGACCACTCCCAAGACACCTCGGACGATAAGCCTCGAGGTTTCTAGGAGCCCGGTCAGCTTCGGCAAGCCGTTCGCACTCACCGGTGGCGTCTCGTCCTCGGTCGCAGCCTGTGCCACAGGCGTGACCGTCACGATCCGTCGCACGGTTGTCGGCCAGTCGTCTCAGGATGTCGTGGACACGCTCACGACCAACTCCGACGGCACGTTCTCGGTCAACAAGATCGGTGACAAGTCGGCGCAGTACATCGCGTCGGTCGACGACACGGGAGTCTGTGCCGGTGCGACCTCGACGCCGGCCCCCGTGCTGGTCAAGGTGAAGGTCATCCTCAAGGTCTCGGACTCGACGATCCGTTCGGGCCAGACCGTGACCCTCAAGGTTGCCACCACCCCCTGTGACGCCAACCACGCAGGGACCAAGGTCACCTTCTTCAAGTCGAGTGGCGGAAGCTTCGCCAAGTTCGCCTCGAAGACGCTCAGCGGTGACTGCAGGACCAGCATCAAGGTTCGTCCCGGCAAGGACACGGCCTACCAGGCCCGTTACGCCAAGCAGGACGACGACCACCTTGGTGGCAAGTCCCGTAAGAAGGCCATCAGCGTCAGGCGCTAGTTCCTGACTAGATAGCCGAGCACTAAAGGAGGGGCCCCCGCAAGGGGGCCCCTCCTCTTTATGTGCCCAAACAGTTATAAAGACGCCGTGGCGGTCGTAGATACCTTCCGGATCGATCCCCCGCCCCCGTTCACACGCAAGGCACTGATCGCGCTCCTCGTCGCCTTCGCGCTGACCCGGGCGGTCGGGGCCTACGTCGTGCTCCGGCCCGAGGGCTGGGGTCCGCCGCAGACGTCGGTATCTCTCGACTTCGACTTCTATCACCAGCGCGCCGAGGCCATCGGGGGCGGTCGCACCGCGTACCGTGAGCAAGATCTCGAATACCCCCCCGGCTCCCTGGGCCTGATCGTGCTCCCTTATGCGGGCGGGTCCGAGCTCGGCGACTACAAGGTCGCCTTCGTTCTCATATTGATGGCACTCGATGCTGCAGGGTTGCTCGGTCTGATGCGGCTGTCGGGGCGGTGGGGGTCTCGGAAGGGGCCCTGGCTATGGGTGGTGCTCATCGCCATCCTGGGACCCCTCACCTACGCTCGTCTCGACCTGCTCTCGGCAGTGATGACGATCTGGATGCTGGAGAGGGCGGCCGCAGGGGCCTGGCGGTCGAGTGGGGCCTGGTTGGGGGCGGCGGTGTTCACGAAGATCTATCCCCTTCTCCTTCTGCCCGTGGCTGCGATCATGTCGCCCAAACCGAGGGAGCTCTGGAAGGGCGTCGCTCTAGGGGTGGGCATCCCCCTGATCCCGTTCGTCCACCTCATCCCCGACATGATCCACGACATCTTCGGGTACCACACGGGTCGCGGGATCCAGATCGAGAGCATCTACGGAGGAGGCTTCCTCGTGGGGATGCGCCGCGGCGCCAGCTATCTCATCGACGCCGACTTCGGGGCGTATCACTTCAACGGAAGGGCGGTGGAAGCCCTCAAGTCGGCCTCGAGCCTCATAACCCTGATCGTGGTGATCATCTCTGTGCTCATCGCTCGCAGATTGATGCGCCGAGAGGGGGAGTCCACGGTCGAGACGATGTCACAGGTCATGTTCGCTACTCTCGGCGCTACGCTGGCCGTCTCGACGGTGTTCTCGCCCCAGTACGTCGTGTGGCTGATCGCCCTTGGAGCGGTTGCGGCTTGCTCTCGCAGGAACACGGTGCTCGTCCCAACGCTCGTCCTGATCCCCGTGGCGGCCCTCACGCAGGCCGTGTTCCCCTTCCTCTACCCGGGGGTCTTATCGATCGAGGCGACGCCGCTTTTCGTCCTGTTCGTGCGCAACGTCCTCGTGCTGTGGCTGGGGGTGGCGGCCTGCATCTTGGTCGCTCGGTCGGCACCACGAAGCGGCAACGACAACGCCGCCATCTAGCCCGCAGCGATACCCTGCGGCCATGTTCCGTGCCTTCGCCATCGCCGGCTCTCTCGCCCTCGCCCTCGTCCTGGGCGGGGTCGCCTGGCTCACCTATGGCGCCGAGGTCAAAGAGACGGTGCTCGATCGTTCAGGGGACCTCGGTCTGAGGAACGGTTTCAAGCCGGGGCCAAGGCGGGTGGCAGATATCGTCACCGCCCGGGTGAGGACCAGTGGACCCAACCTGTCCTTCGAAGCCACCATGGGGACGGCGGTCCCGGATTCGATCCCCGGGGGCTTCTACTCGTTGACGTGGGACATCCAAGGCGAGACGGAGTGGGAGCTGAGGGTCCTCATCGGCTCCTCGGTCAACGCTTTCCTCCTCAACAAGGAGACCGGATCGGGAAGCTCGTTGGAAACGGGTGGGTTCCCGGGCTCGGTCGACGTAGACGGGGACACGATCCGGGTGGAGCTGATCACCGATGCGATCACCGGGTTCCCCGCCCGCTTCCGGTGGTCGATCGAGACAGAGTTGGATGTCAGCGCGGGCGAGAAGGGGGCCGGCGTGGTCACAGACCGGGCCCCCGACGGTCGTCACGCCAACTACCGTCTCTGAGCGATCAGGCGATCGGGCTGCCCGGCTGAACGCCTTCTTCGACGCCGAGAAGCAGGACCGTCCCATCAGGCTCGATCGAGCCGAGCACCAGGAACTCACTGACGAACCCGGCGATCCTTTTCGTGCCGAGATTGACCGCGCCCACGACGAGCCGGTCGCGCAGCTCGTCGTGGGAGTAGTTCGTTATCTGTGCGCTCGAACGGAGACGGCC
>JBKJYP010000038.1:0-8387 GCA_046715695.1 Actinomycetota bacterium
GGCTTGTTTCTCCTCATACAACTCCAGCGTCGCCCCGACGGCGGCCGCAGCGCGCCAGACATCTCCGGCGAGCTGATGCGTGCGGTCGAGCACAGCCTTGTCTGCGATAGCCGGCTCCACGAGTCCGACCCAGATGTCCGGCGGATCGGCTGCCGCGGAGAGGGACGAATGGGAATCGAGCCACGCATCAGGCCGGAACCGGTCGACCGCGTAGTCGAGCACCCTCGACTGGACGGTGAGCTTGGTCGAATAGTCGATGTTCGTCGTCCGGTCGTCTCTGTACCCGTTCGCTACACCGTCCGGATCCATCATCGGAAAGGCAACGATCCTGATCCGATTGAGAAGCGAATGTCTGACATCTGGAGAAGCCAACGCTTGGAAGATCGGCGCATCCGGCGTGACGCCGGCATGGACGGGTTGATCGAACGAGGCACCCACGTCCCCCAGCGCTGCGTCGATGAATGCGATCAGACCTTCGATGCCGGAGGCCTCGTTGGCGTGGAGGCCGCTCGTGTAGAGCACGGTGACTGGCCCCGAGCCGAACACGACCATCGGGATCCCCCGCCCTTCGCGCGACGTGCCCGGGAACGCGATGTGCGCCCCCTTGGACTCCCAGACGTCGAGATGGGCCACAAGGTCCTCATACGAATAGAGCTGATCGACCAGCGGGACCTGATCACCCAGAGCAGGCAGCTGCGTGCCGGCGAACACCGCTAAGGCCAGCGCTCCGACTAGTAACTTCTTCGCCGATCTCATCCCCCAGGGGTTCGGCAAGGCGGAAATAGCTCCTGTATCCGGGAACTAACCTACGAGTGCCGTGGTTAACAGATGCGGAGGTGAGGTCTTTGTTCGGTAGTCACAAGAAGAAGATGGTCGGCCCCGAGGACGCGCTGCCCGGCCGTGAGGCGCCGGGGTTCGAGGTCCCCGAGCTTCACGCGGTGAATGGGAACCCACTGAAGCCCCCGTTCCCACAGGGGATGCACACGACGGTCTTCGGCCTGGGTTGCTTCTGGGGTTCGGAAAGGCTCTTCTGGGAGCTCGACGGCGTCCACTCGACGGCGGCCGGTTACGCCGGAGGCCACACCCCCAATCCAACATACGAAGAGGTATGTACCGGACGAACCGGGCACACCGAGGTAGTTCAAGTGATCTTCGACCCGAACGTCATCACGTTCGGCGAGCTCGTGAAGGAGTTCTTCGAGGCGCACGATCCGACTCAGGGCATGCGCCAGGGCAACGACGTAGGCACGCAGTACCGGTCGGCGATCTATTACACCGACGACGATCAGAAGCTCGCCGCGGTTGAGGGCCTGGCGCGGTACCAGGACGCGCTCGTGCAGAGAGGCTTCGGCGCCGTGACGACCGAGATCGCCGCTGCGGGGCCCTTCTATTACGCGGAGGACTACCACCAGCAGTACCTGCACAAGGTCCCGAACGGTTATTGCGGACTCGCCGGCACCGGGGTCACCTGCCCCATCCCGTCGTCGAAGGCTTAGCGGTGGCCGGCTGGAACGACAGCATCATCGAGGAATTCCGAACCAACGAGGGCCGGGTCGGGGGCCGCTTCGAAGGCATCCCCATCCTGCTGGTGCATCACAAAGGAGCTAAGAGCGGTACCGAGCGCGTCAACCCACTGGCGTATCAGCAGCTCGACGGCGACGCCTGGGCCATCTTTGGCTCCAAAGGCGGCGCTCCAACCGATCCGGATTGGTTCCACAACCTCAAAGCCAACGCAGACGCGAAGGTCGAGGTAGGCACACAGACCTTCGACGTCAAGGCTCGGGTGGCACAGGGTGAAGAGCGCGAGCAGATCTGGGAGAAGCAGAAGGGCAAGCATCCCGTCTTCGCTCACTACGAGCAGAAGACGGACCGTGAGATCCCGGTGATCATCCTGGAACGAGCGAGCTGAACCCCCCTTCACGCTCGAAGGTCTCGGCTAGAGCCATACTCCTCGACCGCACGGTCGGGCCACTGATCGCAACGGTCTTCGTCTTCCTCACCGGTTTCGGACTCGTGTTCCCGATCCTCCCTCTCTTCGAGCGCTCCTTCGGGGTGGGCAACGACGGAGCAGGGCTCTTCATCGCCGCGTTCGGATTCGCCCGGCTGATAGGAGACCTGGTGGGCGGGAGCATCGTGGACCGCAAGGGAGAGCGATGGACCGCCATCGCCGGCATGTCTTTCATGACGATCTGCTCGATCGCTACGGGAGTGGCCCCGAACTTCCTCCTCGCCATGATCCTATGGGCCTTCGCCGGGGTTGGCTCTGCGATCGTGTTCGCCTCACTCTTCAGCTACATCCTCAAAGCGGCGCCGAAAGATCGAACGGCCCGCACCCTCGCCTTCTTCTACGGGGCCTTCAATGTGGGGATCGTCGCCGGTGGAGCGATCGGCGGATTCGTCGCAGATGCGTTCGGCCTGGCCGCGCCTCTATTCGCCCAGGCCATCGTGCTCGGCGTTGCGATGATCGTCTACCTGCGTTTCGTGCCACCACCGCCATCCCATCGGGGAGAAGTCGAGACCGAGACACTGAGCGAAGAAGGGGGCCGGATCGTGCGTGACCTGTTGCATGTTCCCGGTTTCCGCACGACCTTGTTCTTGAACCTCGCCTATCTCTGGGTGGTCGCGACAGTGTTCAGCACCCTTCTTCCCCTCTTCGGGAGCACGGAGCTGGGGATGTCCCCCGGTGCCATCGGTGCGATGTTCGCGGTGGCGGTCGGGGTGGAGTTCATGGTCCTATTCCCGGCCGGGAGTCTCGCCGACCGCTATGGACGCAAGAAGGTCATGCTGCCTTCACTCGCCGGGCTCGTTGTGATGATCGTCGTGACCGGTTATGCCACGTCGCCCCTGACCTTGACGATGATCCTGGCTGTGCTGGCCGTCTTCTCCGGCTTCGCGGGCGTGCCGCCGGCGGCGATGCTTTCGGACATCGTTCCTCAAGAACACTCCGGGCGCGCCGTGGGCGCCTTCAGGTTCTGCGGAGACCTCGGCGTCTTCCTCGGCCCCCTGATCGTCGGATGGGCGAGCAAGGAGTTCGGCTTCCAGAAGGCCTTCTTGATCAGCGCGTTGGTGCCGGCTATCGGTGTTGTTCTGATGTTGAGGACCCGGGAGACGCTCCCTCCCTAGAGCCCGGAAGGCTCCAGACCTCCACATCGACATCGGCCCCCGCCTCAATCTCCGCGGCCTCGAGCTCGAACCGGGCCACCCCATGACATCCGATCAAACTCGACTGGATGTGCGATCCCTGAGACCCCGTGGGGGTGGCCGAGAAACCCGCTCCATCTACCTCCAAACGAACCCGCACGAAGTGGAGGCGCCCGGGCCTCTTCGTAAGCCTTTCCGTCAACCGTGCACGGACGACGGGCCGAAACAGCTCCGAGCAACCCCGCAGCTTGCGGATCGCCGGACGGACGAACTGCTCGAAACCGATGTGTATCGAGACCGGGTTGCCCGGGAGCCCGAGGAATGGAGTTCCCTTCACCGTGCCTGAGACGACCGGTTTGCCAGGCTGCATCGCGACGCGCCAGAGGTCGATCCCTCCGAGGCACTCGACCGCTTCCTTCACGAAGTCGTAACGGCCGACCGAGACCCCTCCTGCGGAAACCACGAGATCGGCCGTCGCCGCCGCCACCTCCAATGTCTCGATCACGGAGTCGAGATCATCGCCAACGATCCTGTAAGGGAGCGGGAGCCCGCCTGCCTCCATGACGAGGGCTTTGAGCGCGACGCTGTTGGAGTCTCGGATGCGACCCGGGCCAGGCTCTTCCTCAGGCGCGACGAGCTCATCGCCCGTAACGACGATCGCGATCCCAGGGGCGGCACGCACCCGAAGGGGCGACAGTCCGAGAGACGCGAGCAGAGCAGCCTCGCCGGGTCCGATCTCCGCACCCGCACGAAGGATGGTCTCCCCGGCCTCGACGTCCTCACCCGCCGGCCGGATGTGACCGGAGGGCAGGGGCTCGGCAAGGACCCGAACCTTGCCTTCCGCCTCCTCGGCCTCCTCGATGGGAACCACCGCATCGGCACCGGAAGGCACCATGGCTCCGGTCATGATCCGAACGCACGTCCCTCGCCCCATCAACTCGTCGTATGTGTCCCCCGCCCGCACCTCTCCGATCACATCCAAGGTGACCGGCGAGGCAGATGCTGCTCCGGCGATGTCCGACCTCCTGACCGCGTAGCCGTCCATCGCCGAGTTGGCGAACCTCGGGAGCGGGTGCGGCGCTCTCAGATCGGCCGCGAGGATCGCGCCGAGAGCTTCGGCGATCTCGACCTGAACCGGCTCGAGTGGATCGATGCCCTGGAGGATCCGGGTCCTAGCCTCTTGAACCGTCAGCATCCGGCTTCTCTCCATCCCGCCCCGCTCCATCCCAGCCATTCGTCTCCCAGCCCTGGGCCAGCCCGATCACGCGCCGGCAGATCTCGTCGACGTCAACCCCCGCCGAGCGTCCGGCCGCAACCCCGATGAGGTATGTCGTCAGGGGCGTGGCCTTGCGTTCGACGGTATGGGCCACGACACGGGCCGCCTCGAGGAGAGCATCAACGGGAACATCTGGGTCGACCCCAAGCTCACCGGCAACCTGCTGTAGCCATCGATCCATCTATCGGCCTCCAACTCTTCGCAGGGCTTCTACGTCTTCCCAAGTGTCGCAATCGAGCGCGGCATCAGGGTGGGTGATCGATACGTAGGGGATGTCCTCGATGAGGCGTCTGACCGACAACCCAGTGAGATCCCCCAGGAGACGCTCCTTCTCACGCAGCAAGGTGCTGGGGTACGCACCGATCAGCATCTGCGGAGCACCGTCCGCGTCCGCGAGCAAAGATGCCGCCAGGGCTGTGCAACGTGACACGAGGGCATCGACAACCTCTTTGATCACGAGCGGTGCGTCGACCGACAACACCATCGTCACCGGGGCTTCGACGAGAGCCAGGCCTGCCGCGACGGCCGCTGCCGGGCCACCCAGAGGGGGTTCCTCGCGTGTCCATATCACCGGGACCGACGTCGGAACGCGCGGCCCGACGCAGATGATCCGTTCCGCTCCGCTCGTGGCTACGAGCGCTCTTTCCAAGAATGTGGATCCGTCGAACGACAACGCGGCTTTGTCTAACCCACCTAGCCGCTTGGCCCGCCCACCGGTGAGAACGATCGCATCGAAGGTCATGTGGTGATGCGATCCTCGCCCGCATAGGCATTGAACCGGTTGCCGCGGAGAAACCCGACCAGTGTCATGCCGAACTGACGCGCAACATCTATCGCCAGGCTGCTCGGCGCCGATACCGAACAGACGATGGGAACTGCTCCGACGAGCGCCTTCTGCACGATCTCGAAGCTCGACCGCCCACTAACCATGAGGATGTTCTCGTGCAGCGGTGTGCGCCCATCCAGTAGAGCCCAACCGATGAGCTTGTCGACGGCGTTGTGACGACCGACGTCTTCTCGGGCCGCGATCACGTTGCCCTCGAGGTCGAATAAGCCGGCCGCATGCAATCCACCGGTGCTTTCGAAGAGACGCTGCGACGCGCGCAGACCCTCGGGGAGCGACGTGATCACGCCGGCCGAGGTGGACGCTCCCCGCGGAACCATCTGTATCCCACGCAGCGAGATCTCCTCGATGTTGGCCTTACCGCAGACGCCGCACGCACTCGAGATCTGGAAGTGGCGTTCCATGTGGCCAAGATCGACCCTGGCCGAGGAGGCGAGCTCGACGATCACTATGTTGTAGAGCTGGTCGGGTAAGTCGTCGTCGCGGCAATAGCTGATCGCCGTTATCTGGTCCCGGGTGGTCACCACACCCTCCCCGAAAAGGAAGCCGGCCGCGAGCTCGAAGTCGGTCCCCGGCGTTCGCATGGTCACCGCCACGCTGTGGCTCTTGCCCCCATGCACGACACGGATCTCGAGCGGTTCCTCGGTGACCACCCTGTCCGAGCGCCGGACCGATGCTCCATCTTCGAAGACGATCACCTGAGCCTTGGTCTGGGCCGCCGGGCGCTCGATCATGCGGGCGCCTTTTCGATCTTGACGACCGCGTTGTAGTCGGGGATGCCGGCTTCGGGCGAGCGGATCGTCCGATCTATCAGAACCTGCGCTTCGGGCCAGTGCACCTGAAGGTTCCCCGGCGCGAGCGAAGCGATGGAAACACGTCCGGGGAGACGACCGTGGTCGTTGACGAGGACTATCTCATCTCCCTCGTCGATCCCTTCCTCCCGCGCGTCTGCCCTATTAATGAGGATGGCCTCTCGTCGCAGGCCGGTGAGGGGATCCTTGTCTTTCTGGACCATGCTGTTGAACTGCTTGCCGCGCCGGGTGGTGACGAGGTACGAGCCTTCGGGGACGCCGCGATCCGGCAACGTCACGACGGAGAAGTGCGCCTTCCCGTCGGGTGTCGGGAAGCGCCACCCATCGCAGAGCATGGGGCCCCCGTACTGGACCTGGTCACCCGCCTTGGTTAGGTGCTGGATGCCGTCATAGAACGGGACCACCTCGGCGATCTCTCGCCTGATGGCGGGTGTCCCGGTCCACTTGATCGCGTCGCCACGGTCCGGATGAACCAGTTGCGCGAGCTGCGAGAACACCTCCCATTCGGGGCGAGCTTCCCCGATGCGGCGCCCTCTGATCTCCGGAGAGAAGATGATCCTTCGCTCGGTCGAGGTCTCTGTCACACCTCCAGGTGTCTCATACCTGGTGGCAGCGGGAAGGAGCACGACCTCGTCCGACTCGACGAGCATCTGACCGGACATGACGATGTCCATGTGGACGCGTAGCGGTACACGGCCCATCGCGGCTCGCACCGCGTCGGGATCCGGCATCACCTCTAAGAAGTTGCCGCCGACCGAGAAGAGCACATCCAGTTCGCCGGTGGCCGCCGCATCGATCATCTGAGGAGCGGTGTAGCCCGGCTCTGAACCAACCGGGAATCCCCAGGTCTCAGAGAACCGTGCCGCGCTGTCTTCGTCCAGAACAACCGCCCCAGGCAGGACGCCCGTGTACGCACCCATCTCGGCGCCGCCCTGAACGCCGGAGTGCCCACGGATCGGCATCAGCCCGCACTTGGGGCGACCCACGAAACCTTTGGAAAGGCCCACATTGATTATGGCGCGCACGTTGTCCTCGCCGAAGCGATGCTGGGTGACCCCCATGCTCCAGACGATCACCGCCGTCTTGGCGTCGGCCAGCATCTGCGCGAAGGCCAGCATCTCCTCGCTGGATGCTCCGGAGTTGGACTCGAGATCCTCCCAGGACATCTCTGCGATCTCACCGGCCATCGCCTCGAAACCGGTGGAGTGGTTGTCGATGAACTCCCGGTCGACCCAGCCGTTGGCGATCATGTGCTTGAGCGTTCCCGACAGGAACGCGATGTCACCGCCCACATTCACGAGGAAGAAGCGATCGGCAACGCGCGTCCCGAACAAGGCGCTCTCCACATTGGACGGAACCCAGTAACGCTCCATCCCCGGCTCGCGATAGTTGTTGACCACCACGACCTTGGTCCCTTCCTTCTTGGCGTGGTACAGGTACTTCATCGCTACCGGCTGGTTGTTGGCCACGTTCGAGCCGATGAACACGACCAGGTCGCTGCCGATCCAGTCCGAATACGAACAGGTGGTAGCGGGGACACCGAGCGATCGCTTGAGCCCGAAGGTGCTGGGTGAGTGGCAGACCCGGGCAGCATTGTCGATCGAGTTGGTTCCCATAGCGCGCACGCACTTCGCGACCACGTAATAGTTCTCGTTCGTCATCCCCCGGCTCGTTAGATAGAACGCCATACGCGCCGGGTCGATGGCCCGGAGGCGACCGGCGATCAGATCGAGAGCCTCATCCCACCCGATGCGACGGAACCCTCGCTCCCCCCGACGGCGGATCATCGGGAACGGCAACCTCCCCAGGTCGCGGAGCTCCGCGCTCGACATGCGTTCGAGGGTCTTGACATCGCTAAGAACGTCCGGGTCGAGCGCCGGCATCGTGTTCAGCCGGAGGAGGCGCAACCGGACGTTGCAGAGGTGCACCTCGTCGAGCGTCCAGTCCTTCATGCCGGTCGTGCCTAAGGCGCACCCGTCGCAGACCCCTTCCTTGAGGATCCTCCACGCGAAACCGAGCTCATCACGGTTGTCCTTGACGGCGTTGTAGATCTCGGCGTAGTTGTTGGGACGGTTCTCGCCGATCCCGAATGGTTTCTTGCTGACCCATAGCGACGGGTCCCAGCGGCGATGGCTCACGCCGTGAACCATATGGTTCGTCGGCGTCCTAGGGGACGGCTTCGATCCTCACCGGCACGGAGTTAAGAACGGCGTTGCCCGAGAGAGGGTCGATAACCTGCTCGTCGGTCAGGTCGTTGGCGGATACCCCTTGGTGCGCCCCGGCCACCGCCAACCTGACACCGGCCCGTCCATGA
>JBKJYP010000039.1:0-10794 GCA_046715695.1 Actinomycetota bacterium
GATCCGTTGGTGATGAAGACCTTGGTCCCATTGAGGACCCATTCGTCGCCTTCACGGACGGCCTTGGTGCGGAGGCTGCGGACGTCGGACCCGGCATGGGGCTCCGTGACGCCGAAAGCGGCGACCTTTGGATCATCCACGGTGCCGAAGAACTTGGGTGCCCACTCCATGAGCTGCTCGGTCGTGCCGGCACTGGCGAGGGCCGCGAGCGGCAGACCGGTGCCGAAGATGGCCAGCCCGATGCCGGCACAGCCCCAGAAGATCTCCTCGGTCACCACCATGAGGGTCAGGCCGGTCGGGTCGCTCTGGTGCTGCATGTAGATGTCCAACCCGTAGAGCCCGGCCTCGGCAGCCTTCTTGATGACGGGCCAGGGGAACTCTTCGGATTCGTCGTACTCGGCTGCGACGGGTCGGATCTCTTTCTCCGCGAATTCGTGCGCCCATTTCTGAAGCTCGAGGTGTTCTTCGGTCAGCGAGAAGTCCAACGTTTTTCCTCCTGAGAGAAACTTGACTGCCTGGTCAAGTTTTGTATGGTGAAGGATAGACCAATGAGCGACACCCAGGAAGTCATCTCCTACGACAAGCTCTACCGCCAGTGGGAGAAGGGCAACTGGAGCGCCACGACCATCGACTTCTCCCAGGACGTCATCGACTGGAACGAGCGCTTCACGGAGCGTCAACGTGAGGCGGCCCTGTGGAACTACGCCATGTTCCTCGTGGGCGAGGAGGCCGTCGCCCGGACCCTCACACCCGTGCTCGAGGCGGCGACGGGTTTCCCAGAGTCGATCTTCCTCACTACGCAGATCGTCGACGAGGCTCGCCACCACGTCTTCTTCGACCGGTTCATGCGCGAGGTGGCGGGGCAGGGATCTGACACCGCCTCGACCCTCGAGGCCGTCCGGGGCCAGCTCACGTGGGGCTTCACCCAGGTCTTCGACGAGCTCGATCGCCTGACGGACCAACTACGGAAGAAGCCTAAGGACAAGCCTCTCCTCGCCCAGGTCGTCGCGCTCTATCACGTGGTGGTCGAAGGGGTGCTTGCGATCCCAGGACAGCATTTCATCCAACGCTACGTAGAGAAGCTCGACGTGCTACCCGGGTTCCGCGAAGGGATCGCGCATGTGTCGCGTGACGAGTCGCGTCACGTCGCGTTCGGGATCAAGTACCTCGGCGAGTTGATCCGCTCGTCGAGAGAATGTCGCGAGGCGGCCATCGAGCTTTGGGACCGCGTTCTCTTCTGGTCGGTGGGTGTCTTCGTCCCACCCAACTTCGATCGGACCTACGCGGAGTGCTTCGACTTCACGCTCGAGGACATCTACGCCTTCGGGTTGCGTTCTCTTGACACGAAGGTGCGCCGCCTCGGCATCGACCCCACGGAGATCCCGCGTCTCGCCCTGCAGAACCCTGAGGACTCTTTCGACGAGAAGGCGCGCCAGACACTGGTCCTGTTGAAGGACGGTGTGATCGGAGACGACCGCATCGAGCCCAATCTCTCCTCCGAAGCCTTCGAGATCCTCTTCGATGGGATGACGCGGGTTCTCGATATCGAGGTCGCCCGTTCTCTCGGTGGACCGATCGAATGGGCTTTCACAGATGCCGAGCCGTGGCACCTCATCGCGACCAACGGGCATGTCGAGGCGAAGCCGGGCCGAGCGGGCAACGCCGCGCTGAGGCTCGAGACCACGACCGCCGACTGGTCGAGGATCGCCGTTGGCCGGATGGACGCGCGCTGGGCGCTCCTGAAGAGGAGGCTCAAGGTTCACGGCACTCTCTCAGCCAAGTCAAAATTGCCGCGGCTGTTCCCGGTCTAGGGCGGACAAGAAAGGTCAAGGTTGGACTTCGAGATAACCCCCGAGCAACAGGATTTCCAGAAGACGATCCGTTCGTTCGTCGACGATGCGATCCGTCCGAACGCCGAGCGGTGGGACCATGAGCACGAGCTCCCGATGGATGCAGTCGCGCAGATGGGAGAGCTGGGTCTGTTCGGTCTCCCATTCCCCGAGGAATACGGCGGCTCTGGCTCGGACTTCCTCACGCTCTGCCTTGCGATCGAAGAGATAGCGCGGGTGGACTCCTCACTCGCGATCACGCTCGAGGCTGCCGTCGGTCTCGGAGCAATGCCCGTCTATCGGTTCGGATCCGAGGAGCAGAAGCGAACATGGCTGCCCGACCTCGCCTCCGGTAAGGCTCTAGCCGGTTTCGGTCTCACGGAGCCGGGCGGTGGCTCCGATGCTGCCGCAACGCGAACGACGGCTCGGCTCGAGAACGGTGAATGGGTGATCAACGGTTCGAAGAGCTTCATCACCAACTCCGGCACGCCGATCACCAGCTTCGTAACCGTCACCGCGATCACGGGCGGGGGAGCCGAACGAGAGATCTCATCGATCATCCTCCCCATCGGAACGCCCGGCTTCGAGGTCGGCAAGTCCTATCGCAAGATGGGTTGGTGGCATTCCGACACCCATGAGCTCTCCTTCAACGACTGCCGCGTCCCCGAAGAGAACCTGCTGGGCAATCTCGGTGAGGGATTCAAGAATTTCATGCGCATCCTCGACGACGGTCGCATCGCCATCGCCGCACTCGCCGTCGGCCTCGCCCAAGGGTGTCTCGACGAATGCATCAAGTACTCGAGCGAGAGGTCCGCCTTCGGCAACCCGATCGGCTCCTACCAGGCGCTCCGATTCAAGATGGCCGATATGGCCTTGAAGATCGAGTTGGGGCGCACGATGTATCAGAAGGCCGCTTGGTTGGCGGAGATGGGACGTCCATACAAGAAAGAAGCGGCGATGGCCAAGCTGTTCGCGTCCGAGACCGCGGTGGACGCGGCTCGCGACGCCGTCCAGATCCACGGGGGCTACGGCTACATCGAGGAGTTCCCCGTTTGCAGACACTTCCGCGATTCCAAGATCCTAGAGATCGGGGAGGGAACATCAGAGGTGATGCGCATACTCATCGCGCGTGAGCTGGGGTTGCCATAGAGGTCATCGCGGATGCGGCGTCGCTCGAGGCCGCCGCCGCTGAGATCAGAGCCGCAGGCACTCTCGCGTTCGACACCGAGTTCCTGAGGGAACGCACGTATCGGGCCAAGCTGTGCCTGGTCCAACTCGCGACCGACGATCGCTCCTTCATCATCGACCCGCTCGAGCTGGACGACGTCACTCCGATCGCGAAACTCCTTGCAGACCCTGAGCTGGAGGTCCTCGTTCATGCAGGTCGCCAGGACTTCGAGATCCTGTACGAGATGTCCGGGCTCGTACCATCGCGCGTTTTCGATGTGCAGGTAGCGGCCGCATTCGCGGGGATAGGCGCGTCGTTGCCTTACGGTCGGGTCGTCGAGTGGGCGACGGGCGTCAAGTTGCCCAAGCACGAGTCCTACAGCGACTGGTGCCGCAGACCGCTGACAGAAGCCCAGCTGGCCTACGCGGCTGATGACGTGAAGTACCTGCCCAAGGTCGCCGAGCGATTGAAGGAGCGTCTCAACGAGCTCGGCCGGCTGGGATGGGCGACCGACGAGCTCGCCTCGTTCTCCGCCCCGGCGACCTACACATCGGATCCGGGCGAGTCGTGGAACCGCGTCGGTGGCCGGGGTGCCCTATCGGGTGCGGGGGCCGCGGTGCTCCGCGAGGTCGCACGGTGGAGAGAAGAGGCTGCTGCCAAACGAGACCTGCCCCGAGGTTGGATCCTCAAGGACCCCTCCCTGATCGAGATCGCGCGCCGCAAGCCTTCGACCATCAAGGAGCTGGTGTCGATCCGAGGGGTCGCTCCCAAGGAGGTCGAGCGCTCGGGCGAAGCCATCCTCGAGGCGGTGCAGCGGGGCAAGGAAGCTCCACCGATCGAGTCGGAGGGGGGACCCGGGAGGGCGGCGGTCCAGAAGGCTCGGCTGTGGTCCGGGTTAGCGGAAGCGGTCGTTAGGTCACGCTGCGACGCCGCCGACATAGCCACCGAGCTCGTGGCTACGAAACCCGAGCTGGAAGCTCTTCTTGCAGACTTGGCCGATCAGCCCAATTACGATCCACAGAAGCTGTCCACCCGTCACAGGCTCCTCCAGGGCTGGCGTCGGGAGCTGGCAGGCGATGCGGTTCTCGATGTGGCCGCGGGCAAGATCGCACTCAAGGTGTCGAAGAACTCCCCTTACATCAGCGAGGTGCCACTAGATGAGTCCTGAATCGAACGAAGAACGGATCGCTCTGTTCGTCGACTACGAGAACCTCGCGATCGGTGCTCGCGATCGAGGCCTCACGTTGGACATGAAGGTCGTCATGGATGCTCTCGCCGAGCGGGGTCGCGTCGTGATCCGCCGGGCCTACGCCGACTGGAACATGTTCTCTGAGTATCGCCAGAACCTTGTCGGCCAGCGCATCGAGATGATCGAGATCCCGCAACGTACGGGGATGGTCCGTAAGAACGCCGCCGACATCAAGCTGGCGGTCGATGCACTAGAACTCTGTTTCGAAAGGGACTTCATAACAACCTTCGTTATCGGCTCGGGTGACTCCGATTTCACGCCTCTCGTTCTGAAGCTGCGCGAGCTGAACCGGCGAGTCGTTGGTTTCGGGGTCGAGGGTTCGACCTCGGAGCTGTTGCCCGGCGCCTGTGACGAGTTCCTCTTCTACGAGAGGCTGGCCGGGCCGGCGACCGCGAAGTCGGCTCCCCGGCGCAGAACAACACGCAAGGCGAGTGGCGGTGAGACGAAGTCCGAGCTGGCCGAGATCGGCGACGTGATCGTCAACACCCTCTGGGGACTCAAGCGTCAGACGGATGGCTCCGTCCTCTCCTCGATGATCAAGCGAGCGATCCTGCGCAAAGATCCGACCTTCGCCGAGAGTGACTATGGGTTCCGTTCATGGGGCGAGCTCATGCGCCATCTCCAGAGCAAAGGTGTGGTCGAGCTCTCCTCCGGTGCGGCCGAAGGCGACCCTCTTGTCGACATGCCGGATAACTCAGGCGGCGAGTCTCAGGCTTTCGATCTACTGCGTGACGTCGTCAAAGAGCTGCAAGGATCTAACGGACCGCCACCCCTCTCTGGCCTCAAGGACCAGCTCCGAAAACGGATGCCGACCTTCAGCGAGAAAGATCTCGGTTACGGGGGCTTCCTGCAGTTCGTGAAAGCCGCCCGGGCCAAAGGCGTGGTGAGTATGGAGTGGGACGAAGAGGGCGAGGACTATTTCGTCCAAGCCTCTACCTGAACCAGGTCCTTACGATCGCTTTCGAGAAACCCCACGCATAGCCCAACGCGGGCGGTTTCTTGGTCGAGCCTGAGGCTCTCTTGCGGATGGTAACCGGCACCTCCACGACACGGAGCCCTTTGCGATTCGCGTCGAGGATGATCTCCGAAACGTAGAACTGATCCTGACGGAGGTCGAGCTTCCCCAGGGCCGACTCGGAGAAGGCGCGGTAACCCGTCGATGGGTCGGTGATCCGCGTGCGGCCCAACCCGGTGAGGAGCCGCGCGAAGAGCCTGACACCGGCTGAGCGGAGGCGTGACTCCTTCTCGAATTCGCCCAGGATCCTCGAGCCCTGCGTTATGTCTGCACTGTCGTCGAGCAGCGGCGTCACGAGCCGTTCGAGCTCCGCGGGGTCGTGCTGGCCGTCCGCATCGAGCGTGACGATGACGCGTGCTCCGTCGGCCAGTGCGGCTCGGCATCCGAGTCGGACGGCAGCTCCGGATCCGCGTCGGAGATCGCGTCTGACGACGTCCGCTCCGGCGGCTCGTGCCACGGCCTCTGTCTCGTCGGTGCACCCGTCGGCGACGACGATCGCTCTCGTGCTCAGCCCGGCTACCTTCTTGGGTATCGCCGCGAGCACGGCGGGCAGATTCTCTGCTTCGTTGAAAGCCGGCATCACCACAGCGCAATCGGCCGATCTCTGAGGGTGCTCCTCCCGGTACCTGTTCAGCGCGATGGTGTCGACGAGCTCGCCGATCTCGTTCGAGACCTGGTCATCGCGCGAGAACCCTCGGATCGCGAACACAAGGGTGAAGAGGTTGGACACGACGAGGAGACCGATGATCCGCCGAGCCCCACCTCGCCGGAACCCCAATGCGTCGAGCATCGGGTTGAAGAGGTCGGGATCGAGGGCTGCGGTTATCAGAGCGCCGGAAACGAGGATGACGGCGAGCAGCTCCCCACGCCTCAGCAACCCTCGGCGGTAGCGCGCGATGCCGAACGCTATGAGGAAGGCGGAGACGAGTAATCCCAGGATGCGCAGGCCCACATGCCCACGCTACATGCAAGCTTTCTTTCTGGCCGACCGGCTATGGACTCAGGTAGGGGCGTTCCGGCCTGGCGACCTTGTCTACCTTTGTAGCGGTAACGACGACCTCCGAGCCGAGCGGGTAGAGGAGCCCGGTGACCCGTACCCATTGGTCCTCCTTCAGCTCCCCCGGAGGCGCGTCGACGATCCTGACTTGCACGGCGAGGGCATCGGCGACACAGCACGAGATCACGAACCGGCTGAGGAGGAACTCGTCTGCGGGCATCCCCTTTTCGCGGGCCACGAACCCGGTGAAGGACACCTCTTCGCCCGCCCGTCCCACGAGGGCGCGCATAGCTTCATCCGAACGCACGGCCCCGGCGACGTCGGCAAGTGAGAGCTCTCCCGAGCGGACGTCTTCGACCGAGGACACGAAACCCGCCGAAACGAAGTTGGAGCGCCTTCCAGTCGCGAACGCTCCCAGCGATGCCGGGGGCAGGGCAAGGATGAGCACCGCCGGCAATACGAGCAGCGTCGATCCTGCGATCTCGCGAGAAGGGATCGGTTCCGCGCTGTGGGAGCGAGCGCTCGCGAGGCGTCCGACGGCCGCGATCGTGAGAAGGACCGCTCCAACAGGTATGACCCAGGAAACGCGGCTCGAGAGATAGAGGGCGGAGCGCCCACTGATGAGAAGGAACCAGAACATCCCCGCCCACAGAAGGAGGATCCCGCCGGCCAAGAGCCGTCGCTGGCTGAGATGCATACCGGTCATCCCATCCGACCGCTCGCCGAGCCGACCGGTCATCCGATCATCACCTGCAGCCAAAGCGTGCCCGCGAGGATGACGGCCGAGGCGACGAGGACGACCGTCCTCAGGAAACCTCTTCTGAAGGTCCCTGAGTAGAGGAAGGCCAGTTTCGTGTCGAGCATCGGACCGAACACGAGGAACCCGAGTTGCGCGCCATAGCCGAACTGCACGAAGGACGCTGCGACGAATGCATCTGATTCCGAGCACAACGAAAGCAGGAAGGCTAGAAGCATGAGCGCCGCGACATCGAGGATCGGTGTCCCCGCGATCCCCCCGATCAGGCTCTGGGGTACGAAGGTTTGCAGGGTCGCCGCGGCGATGCCCCCGATCACGAGGAACCGGCCCATGAAGATGAAGTCACCACTCAGGTGTTCGAAGAAGGCGCGCCACCTACCCTCCGAGTGATCGTGGACCTCGGCCTCACCGGTGACGGGCCGGAGCAATTGTTCGGTGCTCCGGCCGCCGACAACCCACCCGACGATCACTGCGGTGAGCAAGCCGAGTCCTGCTCGCCCCAGGATCATCGGCCACATGATGTCGCGACCTCGGTAGGCCACAGCGGTAGAGGCAAGGACGACCGGGTTCAGGACCGGGGCCGACAGCATGTACGTGACCGCTGCGGCTGGGCTCAGACCTTTGTGCGCGAGTCTCCTTGCGACGGGCACGGAACCGCACTCGCAGACCGGGAACGCCAACCCGGCGATGCCACAGAGGGGTAACTGGAGAGGCTTCGGTACCGACGCGAGCTTCTCGAACATCCGCGCCGGAACGAAGACCTCGATGCCGGCCGACACGAGAGCTCCGAGTAGCACGAACGGGATCGCTTCGATCAGCAGCGAGGAGAAGACGAGCAAGAAGTTCTCGAGGGCCGGGATCGAGGAGACGTTGAAGACTCGGACCGAGATGACGACCCCCGACAGGACCAAGCCTGGGAGCAAGAAGCGCGAGCCGGCCAGCTTCTCCGGTATCGGCGCTGGGGCTATGGCCATCAGCAGTACCTACCGAACTCGATGGCGGTTGCCGGGAACACATCGACGAACATGTCATCCAATGCTCCCACCACATCGCGCACCGCGATCTTCTCCCTAGCCAAGACCTTCTGATCGAGGAAGAGCCGTGACCAGGGGTCTATCGAAGAAAGAACCGGCACCCCGAAACGTTCGTCCAACCTATCCACGATCGCCTGGTCGGGCCCTGTTGCTGTCTCTCCGGTCGCGGTGAGTACTACGACGGCGTTGGGATCTGCCACGCGAGCGGCCCGCACCACCTCTCCTGTCGCTGCATCCATCTGGGTTACGCGCCCGCCGAGTACGACGAGCAGCAGGTCAGGGACATCATCTTTCCCATACCCCCGTTTGAGAGCTTGGCGCGCTACATGGGGGACCGCAGACGGTGACTCGACGCCTACGGTTACGTCGTCCTTGTCCCCACCAAGGTACCAATCACCGCCTATCCCAACCCTTGCCGTCTCCGCACCGGCCGTGACCCCCACACGCGCTTTCCCCGCTGTGAGTTCGTCCAGATCATCCCCCAGTGTCGCGATGATGGAGACAGGCGCGTTCGGCGAGCCCGGTGCGACGAGATTGCCGAAATCGTCCCGGACCACGTGGCCTGTGATGCCATGCTGACGGGGCAGTCCGCCGGTGCCGATCGTCGCCAGCACCGACGTCGGGTCGGGAGGCCATGAGCCTGTTGAGGCTTCGTGGGAAGCGACCCCGTGATTCCTCAAGATATGCAGGATCGGGATCCCGGACCTGATGGAAGGTGATCCGACGTCGCCCCAAACGATCACGACTGCGAGTTTCGGTGGCACCGGGACAGAGATGTCCAGGGGGTCGCCGGAGCGAACTTCGGGATGGGGTCGTTCGATGCCGATCAGTGCCGCCAGGGTTGGCGCCACCTGATCGAGAGTTGTTCCCTCTGGGATCGACCCTTGGATACCGGGTGCGTCGAAGACGAGAGGGACTCTCAGATCGAAGGTCCTTTCCGTCAGGGGGAAAACGTCGGGGGAGCGGCCCTCTCGGAAGCCGGCCGAGATGAGGTCGCGGGTCTCGTCGGGAAGCGAGCAGAAAGGGATCTCTGCCGCCGGTGGCGCCTCCTCGCAGGCGTTGCCTACACAGAGAACCCGGAGCACGCCGGCCGGGATGGCCAACACGACCAGCGCGCCAACGGTGAGGGCGGTCCGCCGCCCGAGTGATCCGGAAGCCATAGCCCGACGCTAAGGCTAATTTGGAGAGATGAGCGCGTTCACGTTCGAGGAATTGGCTGAGAGAGCGGTCGAGTCGCTGCCCGATGACCTCAAGGAGCGCATGTCCAATGTAGAGATCGTGATCGAGGACGAGCCTCCGCCCCATGCTGCTCGCCGCCTCGGTCCGGGGCATGAGTTGCTCGGCCTGTACGAGGGGATCCCACTGACGGAGCGAGGCACCTACGGGAACGTTCTGCCCGACAAGATCTCCATCTATCAAGGTCCGATCCAGAGGATCTACCGAGACCCGGCGGCGATCGAGGCGGCCGTACGTCGGACGGTCATCCACGAGATCGCCCATCACTTCGGGATCGAGGAGGCGCGGCTCCACGAGCTTGGCTGGGGATAGAACCTGTCCCTGAGATAGTCTGCCCCGGTTCGTAACCCCCAGTAGGAGCTCAACTTTGTTCAAGCGCGCGCTCATCGTCGTTATCGCCGCCCTGGTGATCGGGGGTGCAGGCGCCTATGCGCTGCGCCCGGAGAAGGGCGTGCCCGAGGGCGCACCGACCGAACAGGCGATGGCATCCGACATCGGGCGGGAAGTGATGCTCAACCTCGCTCGAGGACACGTGCCCGGGCGGTCCGGCGAGATCATGCTCGTCCCGAAACCACACAGTTTCTTGATCGGTGAGTGGGATCTCACGACACTCGGGGGGCCAACCCCAACCATGAGCACCTCCCATCCCAACCCGTGGGATTACCTTGCGAAGGTACCGATCGTCCTCTATGGGTCGCCTTGGGTTCCCTCCGGCACCGTTATCGAGCAGCCCGTCGACATCACGGGCATCGCGCCGACGATCGCTTCGCTGGTTGGTTTCCGAGACGTCGATCTCAGTCGTTCTTTGCTTCCTGGAGTCAGCGTCGTCGAGAAGACGCCGAAGGTCGTATTGACCGTGGTGATCGACGGAGGGGGTTGGAACGCGCTACAGGAACACCCCGACTCGTGGCCTCACCTCAAGGCGCTCATGGAGGGCGGCACTACTTACACGGGCGCCACGATCGGGTCGGCCCCCTCCATCACGGGCGCTCTCCATGCGACGTTCGGGACGGGCACATATCCCGTCGAACACGGCATCCCCGGGAACCAGATGCGGGGGCCGGAGGGCAACACAGATACGTGGCAGGACAACGCCGACCCCAGTTTCTTGAAGGTTCCGACGATCTCGGAGCTGTGGGACGAGGCCGTCGGCAACAAGGCTGTCGTCGGCACCGTCTCCTACGAGGGCTGGCACCTCGGGATGATCGGACACGGTGCTCAGCGCGAGGGTGGCGACAAAGACATTGCGGTGCTGTGGGAGAAGGACGAGTTCGAGTGGTTCATCAACGAGGACTACTACATGCTGCCGTCCTACCTGCGGGAAACGGACCTCGCCACCCTCGAGAGGTACGAGCGGCGACTCGACGAACGCGACGGCGAGGACGATGGGCTGTGGCTCGGGAACGATCTCGAATCGATCCAGGATGCGACGGACCCACAGGATCCCGATCACGCGAAGCTAGCCAGCGTGCGACCCGGCACGCCCGCCTTCGCTCGCTTCACGGGAGA